>DASTEX010000186.1:0-7003 GCA_035709185.1 Gemmatimonadales bacterium | reverse complement strand
GGGCCAGGTATTCTCCGAAGGGCCAGGGACCGCCGCCGTCGGGGCCGCCGATCGCGAGGGTGACACCCTGCCGCACGTGGCTCTGGGCATCGGGCATCCGGGGCAGACCCTCGATGTGGGCGTGGAGGTCGATGAACCCCGGCGTGACGATCAGTCCATTCGCGTCGATCACCCGCTGCGCGCTCCCGGCCGGAATCCTCCGGGGCGAGATCCGCACGATGCGGCCGCCCCGGACCCCCACGTCGGCCCGGAAACCGGGCGTACCGGTTCCGTCGACTACGGTCCCTCCGGAAATCACCAGGTCGTACCGGTCCTGGGCCGCCAACGCGGGCACAGCCAGAAGGCAAGTAGCCCAGATCGTGAACCATTTCATCGACGCCTCCGGATCAATCTCAGCCGGCGATGAGGAGCCGGCCGGCCAGCACCCCGCCGGCCACGATAAAGAACGGCTTGACGAAGGCTGAGCCCTTCGTACGTCCCAGTCTCGCTCCCAGAAACCCGCCCGCGACCGATCCGATGGTGGCGTACAGCGCCAGGAGCGGATCGAACGCGCCTCGCGCCAGGTAGACCACCGCGGCCAGGGCGCACCAGGCGGCGGCCAGGGCATAGTAGTGTCCCAGCGCCGTCGGCAGCTCCCAGCCCCGGCTCCGCATCAGGACCGCCGAGGTGAGGATGGCGTTGCCGCTGCCGAGCAGGCCTTCGTACACACCGAGAGGAAACCCGAGGACGGCGGTGCCGGAGGAACCGGCGGCGCGAGGCTCACCGGCCTCGACCGGTCGGTGGCGCAGCGTGAGCACCAGCGCGCCCAGGATGAGTGCTCCGGCCCCGCGACGAAGGAGGCTCTCGTTCACCGTCGTCGCCAGGAAGGCGCCGGCTGCCGCACCCGCCACACCGGCGAGCCCCATCAGCAGGAGCAGCCGGCGATCCACCGCCTGGCGGGTGAGATAGGCTCGGGCGGCCGCCAGGGTCCAGAAGGTGCCGGCGATTTTGTCGGCCGCGACTGCGACTGGAAAGGAAGCGCCTAACGCCACCCACGCGGGCGTAGTGATCATGGAAGAACTGCCGCCCGAGAGCGCGGCCAGCAGGCTGGCGCCGAATGCGACGGCGATCACCAGCGGCGGGCTCATCTCCGCTCACTCGGGCGGGCCGCCGCCACGTTTCAGATACCGGGTGTAGGTCTCCGGATCGATGTTGGTGCCGCAGACGATCAGCCCCACGTGGCGGCCGGCCAGCCGCTCGCGCAGCGGCCCGAGCAGGGCGGCGGTGCTGGCGGCGCCGGCCGGTTCTACCGCCAGCTTGGCGGCCTGGAAGAGCAGCGCCAGCGCGCGACAGAGCTCATCGTCGTCCACCAGCACCAGGTCGTCGAGGAACCGGCGGCAGAGCGAGAAGCTGTACGGCAGCGAGAAAGGTGGAGCGAGACTGTCGGCTCTGGTGGTGATGGGACCGGCCGCGACCGGTTCGCCCGCGGCGAAGCTGCGCGTCATCGAATCGGCCCCGCGTGGCTCCACCCCGATCACCTGGCAGGCGGGCGCAGCCTGCTTGATCGCCGCGGCGACCCCCGAGGCGAGCCCGCCGCCGCCCACCGGCACGATCACGGCATCGAGGTCCGGCGCCTGCCGGATGAACTCCAGACCTAACGTTGCCGTGCCAAGGGAAGTGAGCGGTCCTTCGAACGGGTGCACGAAGGTTCGGCCTTCATCCCGGGCGATACGCTGGGTCAGCTCGAACGCCTGCGCCACATCGTCCGCCAGCACCACCTCCGCCCCCAGCGCCCGGCAGAGTGCGATCCGGGCCGGGCTCGCGGTCCTGGGCATGACCACCCTCGCCGTGGTCCGGAGCCGCGCGGCGGCAAACGCGACGGCGGCGGCGTGGTTGCCGGCGCTCACCGCGGTAACGCCACGGGCGAGGGTCCCCGCCTCCAGCGCTTTCATGACCGTGAGCGCGCCGCGGGCCTTGAAGGTGCCGCTGTGCTGGAACAATTCCAGCTTCAAAGTGATTCGAGTATCAGGGGCCAACCGGCGAGCCAGCTCCGGATGCTCCCAGGCAACCGTCGGCGTCACCCGGGTGAGGCCGGTCAGGGCCCGGGCGGCAGCCTCGATCTCCCCCATGGTCGGGGCGGCAACCGGGGCCGGTGCTGACATGAATTGCGGTGTCGTCATTTATGGGTGGGGCTGCGTAGTGGAAGATAGCCCGTGGAGGAGGCCGGTGTATGAAGCAAGGACGAATCTGGCTGGGAATCGCGCTGTTGAGCAGCGCCGCGGCCTGCGGCGGCGGTCCCACGCCGGCCGATCAGCCCACGCCCACCGGCTCTGCCAGTGCCTGGATCCGAGTGGAGAACCAGACCTTCAATGACCTCAACATCGGCGTGGTGGGGCAGGATGGCGCGCGTCAGCGCCTGGGACGTTCCACGGCGAACACTTCGGTGATCTTCCGGGTCCCTCCCACGTTTGTGACCGGCCGGGCCCGGCTCCGGTTCAGCCTGGATCCGGTGGGGCGAGCCCAGGCGAGCTTTACCCGGGAGCTGGATATGATTCCCGGCGATACGGTAGTTATGATCATCCCTCCAGCCTGAGCGGCGGCTATTCCAATGCGTACGATCGCATTACTACTGATGGCCGGCCTGGCAACGCTGCCGGCCTGCTCCAAGAACCCACCCGCGTCGGTGGATCCCCTGGCTCCCGCGTACGTCGAGGTCCAGAACCAGGGCTTCTACGACATGACGATCTACGCCATCCGGTCGGGGATGCGGGTGCGCCTGGGCCAGGTGTCGGGCCACTCGACCGCCACCTTCGAGCTCCCCCGCAACCTGGTGAATCCCGGCGTGCCGATCCGGTTCCAGGCCGATCCGGTGGGGAGCAGCCGCACGCCGTTCAGTCAGGAGATCGGGATTAATCCGGGGGATACGGTGGTTCTGCGGATACCGCCGTCCTGAGTGGCTGTCGGCTATCAGCTGTCGGCTGTCAGCTATCGGCTATCACCACCCAGCAGAGGTACGAGACCTGGCTCGTGCCCGCAACCCCGCCCACGACCTCTGATAGCTGAACATCTGACATCCGATAGCCGATAGCTGATAGCTGATAGCTACCGCGTCACCAACGCCCGATACGGCGCCAGCGCCTTGCCGAGCAGCACCGCCGCCGGCGTGAGCCCCAGAATCGCCACCACCACCATCGAGTACCGCACCAGATCTTCCGACCGGAACAGGTAGTCGGTCGCGAGTGCCACCGCCGTGGGGCCCGCGGCGAGACCCAGCAGCGAGATCACGAACAGGTAGACCGCCGAGGCCTGGGCCCGCATCCGCGGGGGCACCATCTCCTGCACCGCGGCGGCGGCGACGCCGAACGGGGCCGAGGCGAAGAAACTGAGCGGGAAGATCCAGATGGCGGCGAGCGTGCCGGTGGGCATGAGCGGCGTGGCGGCGTCGCACAGCAGCAGGCCCAGGGCGGCGATCAGGCTCACCCGAAGCTTGGCGTCGGCGACGCCCCGTTCCTGCCACTTGTCCGCCAGCCGGCCCGCCAGGGAGACGCCCGCGATCCCGAAGGTCAGGTTGGCGATGCCTAACAGGTAGCCCGCCTGCGAGGCGGTCCAGCCATGGGTCCGCTCGAAGAAGGTGGGGAGCCAGAAGCCGTAGCCGTAGTTCACCAGCGCGATCAGCGCCGCGCCCACATGGTGCGGCACCACGGTGCGCACGTTGGTGGTGAGATAGTTCACCACTTCCCGGACCGACACCACGTCCTTCACCGGCGCGTTCCGGCGAGGCTCGCGCACGCTGAACATGAGCAGCGCGATCACCATCCCGGGCAGGCCGACCACCAGGAACGCCACCTGCCAGGGACGCACGTCACCCAGCAGCGGCAGCCGCCAGAACTCCTCCCCTCCCACCGCGGCGATGACCGCTCCGCCGATCAGCTGGGCCAGTCCCACGCCCAGGTACACGCCCATGGTGTAGACGCTGATGGCGGTGCCCAGCCGCTCGCGGGGGAAGTAATCGGCGATCAGCGAATAGGCCGGGGGCGAGAGCGCGGCCTCACCCACGCCCACGCCCACGCGGGCCAGGAGCAGCTGGGTGAAGTTCCGGGCCGCGCCGCAGAGCGCGGTCATGACGCTCCAGACGGCGACGCCCGCGGCGATGATGGCCCGCCGGCTCTTCTGATCGGCCAGCCGGGCAATGGGAAAGCCCAGCAGGGTGTAGAACAGCGCGAAGGAAAGGCCGCCTAACAGGCTCACTTCGGAGTCGGAGAGGGCCAGGTCGCGCTTGATGGGCCGAACCAGCAGGGTGAGGATCTGCCGGTCGACGTAGGCGGAGACATTCGCCAGGGTCAGAACGGCGACGACATACCAGGCATAGGCGGGCTGGCGGGCTGGCGGCATGCCGCCGGTCGAACGGTCGGACGGTCGGGGGGTCGGTTCCGGCTCAGCCCTCACGCCGGCCTCACGACCCGGCCCGGTCGAGCCGGCGTTCGTTCGCCGTCTCTGAGGACGACTTCGCCATTCACCACCACCAGCCGGATCCCATCGGGATACTGGAACGGCTCCTGGAACGTGGCCCGGTCGATCACCGTCTCGGGATCGAACGCCACCAGGTCCGCCGCCAGGCCGACGGCGATCCGGCCCCGGTCGAGCAGCCGGACCCGTTCGGCCGGACGGGAAGTCATCTTGCGGATCGCGTCCTCCAGCTCGAGCGTCTTCCGTTCCCGGACGTAACGCCCCAGGACCCGGGGGAAGGTTCCCAGGCTCCGCGGGTGCGGATGTCCCCGGCGCGCGGGACCCGCGAGCGCCACCGCCACGCCATCGCTCGCCACAATGGCCAGCCGGTGGCGAAGCCCCAGCTCCACCTTCTCCTCGTTCATCCCGAAGCCCACCATTCCCACCTGTCCCTTCGATTCCCGGAGCAGCGCCACGGCAAAGTCGTAAGGCTCCTGCTCCTTCGCCGCTGCTGCGTCGCCCAGGCGCTGGCCCTCGATGCTCCGGTCACCTTGCGCAACGCTCGCGATCAGCACGTTGTTCCACCCGCCGATCAGGTCCACCTTCGCCAGCGTTTCAGTGCGGATCCGGTCGCTCTGGGTCGGGTCCTCCAGGCGGCGGAGGAAGAGGTCGCTGCCGCCGTCCCGGCTCCAGAGGGGGAACAGGTTGGTGAGGCCGGTCTGATAGGCGATGTAGGGATAGATATCGAACGCAGCGTCGATCCCGTCCTGCTCCGCCGCCTCGATCCGGTCCAGGGCCGTTTGCATCTTGTGCCAGTTGCGAGGTCCCTGGGCCTTGAGGTGGGAGATCTCGACCGGACATCCGGCGCCGCGCGCCACCGCGACCGCCTCGTCGATGGCCTCGAGCAGGCGGTCGTCCTCATTCCGCATGTGGGTGGCGTAGGGCAGGCGGCGCCGGGCGAGGGGACGGCAGAGGGCGATCAGCTCGTCCTGCCGGGCGAAGCCGCCCGGGGTGTACTCCAGTCCGGTCGAGGCCCCGCACGCACCCGCTTCAACCGAGCGTTCCACCAGCGCGACCATCCGCGCCAGCTCCTCCGGTGTGGCCGCCCGGTCGGCCGCTCCCACGATCCGCCCGCGCACCGATCCCAGGCCCACCATCGACCCCACGTTGACCGCCGGGCGCAATTCTTCCAGCCGGCCGAACCACTCCGCGAGCTCGGGACGGAAGTTGCCGTCCTGCCCCACGATTGCGGTGGTGATCCCCTGCCGGATGCCGGATTCGACCATGGGGTCGGCGTCCATCAGGCTGTCGGCGTGGGAGTGGAGGTCCACGAAGCCGGGCGCGAGCACCAGCCCGCGCAGGTCGATCTCTTCCGCGCCGGGCAGGGTCACCCGCGCGCCCACGGCCATGATGCGCCCGTCCTGCAGCGCCACGTCGGCCGCGAACGCGCCGGCGCCGGTCCCGTCGATCACGCGGGCACCCCGGAGCAGCAGGTGATTGGCCCGGGACAACCGGTGAATCGGGCGGAGGGCCAGCGCCGTGAGGGCAGTCGCACCGGCTCGAATGAAGTTCCGGCGGGTCGGCATTCGGGGAAGGTTGGCAGGAGGGCGCGGGTGGCACAAGGAGGCCGGGGCGAGCTACTCTTGGGGCCGTGAATTCACCCTGGTACCGCTCCGGCCAATGACCCTCCGGATCCCCCAGCCCTCTCCGTTCGTCGAGTTCACCCGGACCGAGTGGCGCCGGCGCCGGGACACCACGCCGCTGACGCTGTCGGCCGAAGAGGTCGAACGGCTGCGGGGCGTGAACGATCCGATCTCGCTCAAGGAAGTGGAGGAGATCTACCTCCCGCTGTCGCGGCTCCTCAGCCTGCACGTGGCGGCAGTGCAGGACCTGCACGCGACCACCGGGACCTTCCTCGAGCGCACCACCCCCAAGGTGCCGTACGTCATCGGCATTGCGGGCAGCGTGGCCGTGGGAAAGAGCACCTTCGCGCGCTTGCTCCAGACGCTGCTGGCCCGGTGGCCTTCGCACCCGCGAGTGGACCTCGTCACCACCGACGGGTTTCTCTTTCCCAACCGCGTGCTCCGCGCCCGCGGGCTGATGGAACGGAAGGGGTTCCCCGAGAGCTATGACCTGCGGCGGCTGGTGCAGTTCCTGGCCGACCTCAAGTCCGGGAAGCGCGTGGTGCGGGCGCCGGTGTATTCCCACCTGACGTACGACATCGTGCGGGGCAGGTATACCGCGGTCCAGCGGCCCGATATCCTCATCCTCGAAGGCCTGGGCGTGCTGCATGCCGGCACCGCCATGGCCGACGGGCCCCAGGTATTCGTGAGCGACTTCTTCGACTTCTCCATCTATATCGACGCCGAAGAGGCTCACATCCGTCGCTGGTTCGTGGAGCGCTTTCTCACCTTCCGCCAAACGGCGTTCCGCGATCCGTCATCGTACTTCCGGAAGTTCGCCCAGCTGTCGATTCCGGAAGCGCGCCGGATGGCGTTGCACGTCTGGCGCACGATCAACGGGAAGAACCTGCGGGAGAACATCCTGCCCACCCGGACCCGGGCCAACCTCATTCTGG
>DASTEX010000185.1:0-3626 GCA_035709185.1 Gemmatimonadales bacterium | reverse complement strand
TCGAACTGCCCGTAGTTCAGCAGGGCGACGAACGGCGTCTGGGAGTCGAACGCCGTGGGCGGATGAGGGTCACCGCTCTGGGCCACGACCCGCGGATCGGCCGCGGTCAGGAACGGCAGGCCGTTCCCGCCCTCGAGGTCGCCCACCACGTAGCGCCGGGCACCCAGGTTGAGGGCCCAGATCTGGTTGTTGGTGGTGTTGACACTGTGGAACACCTGATAAACGAAGTCGGTCGGAACGGTGGACGCGACGGCAGCCGCCGAGTCCGTCAGGTTGAGGTTGAGCAGGGCGCGGGCCCAGACCACCCTGGCCAGGTTCTCGATGCTGGGCCCGGCGGCGCCTTCGACGAAGTCGAGCGCCAGGTTGGCCGAGGTGATGGCCCGCTGGAACGCGCTGTCGACCGACACCGGGTTGTCGCTTCCGCTGATGACGATGCCTGCTTCGTCCAGATCGGGGAACGGAATCCCGTTGCAGTAGATCTCCCCGGCGAAGTTCTCCACGAAGGCCGTGAGCGCGTACATCAGCCCGATGTTGGAGTTGGGGCTGGGCGCGAACTGTTGCAGCGCCCGGATAGCCTGCTGCCCCTGGGTCCGGACCCGATGCAGATTGAGAAAGTGATCGTCCAGGAAGGTGTTCTCTTCGGGAGTGTCCCGCTTGTCGGCCTGGTTGCGCTGCTCGAAGGTGTCGCCCGAGCGCCACTCGTCGGCCAGCAGCCCGCTGAACACGAACAGGGCGTCGGGGCCCTGCACCCCGTTGGTCATGTTGGTGAATCGCTGGACGACGCCGTTGCGCAGCGCGATGGCGCCCGAGGCCGAATTGGCCTCCTCGATGATGTCCGGGTCGCTGTACTCCAGGAAGTCGCTTTCGCAGCCGGACAGGGCCAGCGCCGCCAGGGCGGCGCCGGCATAAAGTCTGGTGTTCAGGAGCCGTTGTAGGGTCAACGTGCTGATCCTCATTGTTGGGGTCCTCGCCGTCAGAAGGTCACGTTCAGCCGGAACGTGAAGAACCGTGGTGGCGGTCCGGTCTGGAAGTCGCTCTGGATACCCGTGACCCCGCTGAAATACCCGGACTCGGGGTCCATGCCGCTGTAATCGGTGATGATGCCGAGGTTGCGCGCGGCCACGGTAACGGTGGCGCGCTGGGCCCGGAAGGCGTTGGCCCACGTGGTCGGCAGCGTGTAGCTGGCCGACACTTCCCGGAAGCGCAGGAAGTCGATCTTCTCCACGAACCCGGTCTGGGCCGTGCTGCTCATCCGGATGGCGGTGGCGCGGGCCTGCATCCACAGCGGGGCGGTAGGATCCACTGCCTCGCGGCAGTTCCGCCGGGACTCGCACCGGATCCGGTCGGTGCCGTTCAGCTGGTAGGACCCGAACTTGGAGTCGAGGTTCGCCTGGATCCGGAGCTTCCGGTCGAATACTTCGAAACCGGTGAAGAGCGTGACCTCGCCCCGCGGCTGGGAGTAGCCGATGAACTGCCGATCACCGATGGTGACCTCGCTCTGGGCAATCAGGCCGTCCTCGTTGGCGTCGTTCCAGGTGATCTCGGGGAGGTACCAGCCCTGGATCGGATACCCCGGGGCGATGATGGTGGTCGAGCCGATGATGGGCTCGAGCTCGCCCATGCTCACCACCTCGTTGGAGCCCCAGTTGCCGCCGATAGTCAGATCCCAGCCCAGCTTGGGCTGATCGATCACGACAGCGTTCAGGACCGCCTCGAACCCCTTGTTGTTCACCTTGCCGATGTTCTCCCACCGGCTGGTGGCCAGGCCCTGCGACGGAGGCAGAACCACTTCGAGCAGCGCGTCCCGGCTGTTCTTGTTGTAGAACGTGAACTCCAGGTTGAGCCGGCTGTTGGCGAACGAGGCGTCGAGGCCTAGCTCCAGCTCGGAGGTCCGCTCCGGCTTGAGCTCGGCGTTACCGGGGGAAGAAAAGACCAGCGACGGGGAATCGGTTCCTTCGAACGCCGAGGTCGAGGGCGTGAAGAACGAGATGGCGTCGTTGGCGCCCGGCTGGCGGCCGCTGGCGCCGTATGCCCCGCGGAGCCGGAGGTTATTGAGCCAGCCCGGGGGGTTGAAGAACTCCTCCTCGCTCAGCACCCAGCTGACCGCGGCCTTGGGGTAATACACCCGGTTGAAGTTCTGGCCGAAGGCGTTGTTCCGGTCGGTCCGGAGGGCACCGGTCACGAACACCTTGTCGCGCCAGGAGAACATGTGCTCCACGAAGTAGCCCACGATGGAGCTTTCGGTGGTGGCCTCATCGGCCGACGGGTTGGCGCCGGCGGTGACCGTTGTCGCCCCCGGCGGCAGGTCCCAGGAGAAGGCGCCGTTACGCTCGAACCGCTCCTTGGAGAACTGGGTGCCGACCGTAGTCCGGCCCCGCAGGTTATCGGTCAGCGAGTAGTTGGCGGTGCCGCTGACGTCACCGGTGTAGACCCAGTTGGTGGTCCGGTCGTTTTCCCGGAATCCCGCCAGGTACGGGATGCCGAACGTGCCGGGCACGCAGTCATCCCGCCGGCAGATGTCGGAATCCTCCCGGCTGGTGAAGTCCACCCCGGCCACGCCCCGGATCGACAACCACGAAAGCGGGCGGTAATTCGCCGTGCCGCTCAGCAGGGTCCGGTTGATGTCCTGGGTGACCGATTCGCTGAAGAACTCGTCGGGCGTGTAGAGCCGGTAGCCGTAATTCTGCCGCGCCGCGAGACCACTGCCGTGGACCACCTGGTTGTAGCTGAAGCCGGGTCCACCAAAGGCATTCGACAGCAGACCGGTCGTGTTGTTGTCGGTCTGGGGCAGCCGCTGGGTGCTGGAGACGAACCCGGAGGCCAGCGTGACGTCGAGCTTCTGGTTCAGGTGGGCCGTCAGGTTGGCCCGGAGGTTGGTCCGGGTCAGCGCGTTGGGCCGCTCCTGGTCGTCCCGCAGTTCACTCAGGTTCCTGGTGGCGAACAGGTGGTCCCGGGCGAAGTCCGGCATCTTGAGGTAGCCGTTCTCGTCTTCCCACTCTCCCGAGAGATAGTAGGTCACGGTCTCACTGCCGCCGCTGACGTTGACGCCGTACTGCTGGCGGTGGCCCACCCCGTTGGGCGAGGCAACCTCGTCCTCGAACAGATTGTAGGACGTGACCGAGTCCTGAACGCAGGCTCCGGCCGCAACCTGGAAGAGGAAGCACTGGGTTGCATTGCTCACGCTGGAGCCGGCGGTCCAGCCGCGATAGGCCGTGGGCCACCGGCTACCGCCGTCGTTCAGGCCCTGCTCGGTGTACACGTTCCACACCGGTCGCCCGGCCTTCCCCCGCCGGGTTTTGATCACGATCACGCCGTTGGCCGCATCGGTGCCGTAGAGCGTGGAGGCCGAGGGGCCCCGCACGATCTCGATGGTCTCGATGTCTTCCGGATTGAGGTCGTTGATCCGGGCCGGGTTGGTGCCGCCGATGCCGATGGCGGACGAGTTCTCGTCCGACCAGATCCGGATACCGTCCACCACGTAGATCGGCTCGTTGGAGAGCGAGATGGAGCTGTTGCCCCGGATCCGGACCCGGGTGCCGCCGCCGCTGAGGTTGCTGGGCAGCACCGTCACGCTGGGCGCGCGGGCGGCCAGAATGTCGCCGAAGTTCTGGGCCGGCGCCTTCTGG
>DASTEX010000184.1:0-7972 GCA_035709185.1 Gemmatimonadales bacterium | reverse complement strand
GGCAGCTCCGCGTCTCGCCCATTACGCAGTGGTCCGAGGCCCAGGTGTTTCACGGCAGCCTGAGCGGCGGCGAGGCCCGCGAGGTTCCACCGGGGCTGTATACGCTGATCCGGCAATCCGACCGCAGCCGCGGCTACGGTGACTTCTGGCAGCACATGCTGGTGGCAGAGGGGAGCGGCGAGGTGGCGGTCGATCCCAGGGTGGCCCCGTGGGACATTGCCGCACTCCAGGTGATCGTGGAAGAAGCCGGCGGCCGGGCTACGACCCTGTCGGGCGAGCGGTCGATCTACGGGGGCAGTCTCGTCAGCACCAACCGCGCACTTCATGACTCCGCGCTCGAGCTTCTGCAACGACATTGACAATTGATAATTGACGATTGACAATTGCGCTTCGAGATCGTCGCGGCACGCAATTGTCAATGGTCAATTGTCCATTGTCAATGGACCCGCCTAACGGTTCACCAGTGCCACCACCCGGGTCGGCCCGCCGGACCCGCCCCCGATCTTCATGGGCAGCGCAATGATCACCGCTCCCGTGGGCGGCAGCTGATCCAGATTCGTCAGATTCTCCAGTCCGGGAACCCCCGCGGCCGCGGCCACGCGGTGGACCATGAAGTCGCTCGACTGGCCATAATCGATCGACGCGACGTCGGCGCCTAACACCGCCACCTTCCGGCCTTCCACCAGCAGCTTCGCGGCATCCACGCCGAAGCTCGGGAAGTGGAGCTTCGACGCGTCGCCCGGCGTGTCGTCGCCCAGGTACCGTTTCGCGTCGGGCCAGCGGCTGCTCCAGCCGGTCCGGAGCAGCACGATGGTGCCCTCCCCGATCCGGCCGTTCGCGCGTTCGAAGGCCTCCACGTCCGCCACCGTCAGCCGGTAGTCGGCATTGGCCGCCGCCTGCTCGCGAATATCGATGACAACGGCCCCAGCGATCAGGCGGCGCAGATCGATCGCGTCGGCCGTGACCCCGCCCTGGTGAAAGTGAATCGGAGCGTCGAGATGGGTGCCCCCGTGCTCCGGGGCCGAGAAGGCGTAGGCCGAGTAGAAATACCCGCCCGGCGTCGGCCCGAAGGCGAGCCGCTCCAGGCTGAATTTCGTGGGCGAAGTGGGCCAGTAGAGCGACTTTGCGTCGAGCGTATGGGTCAGGTCCACCACCCGGCTCTGGGCCAGATCGATGGTCTGGGCCCGGGCAGCGGCCAGCGGCAGCAGGAGGAAAACGAGTCGCTTCATCGGACCTCCCATAACGGGAATGGGCAGCAGGCGTACATTGAGGGCTGGCATGCCTCCTCAGCAACCCCTTGCCGGACCCGGCTCGCTGGATCGGGACCTCCCTCGCCCCGACACCCTGGGTCCGTGGCGGCTCGTCTCGGAGATCGGCCGGGGCGGCATGGCCGTGGTCTATCTCGCGGAGCGGATCGACGGCCAGTTCGACCGCCGCGTCGCCATCAAGCTGATCGGCGGGCATCCCTCCCCCGAGCTCCTGGGGCGGCTCGAAACCGAGCGCCGGATTCTCGCCGCGCTGGACCATCCGAACATCGCCCGATTGCTCGACGCGGGGATCAGTGACCGGGGACAGCCGTACCTGGTCATGGAGTACATCGAGGGACAGCCGATCGACCAGTACTGCCGGGAGCGGCAGCTCGACGTCGCCGCCCGACTCCGGTTGTTCTCCATCGTGGCCCGCGCCGTTCATCACGCCCATCGCAGCCTGGTGGTTCACCGCGATCTCAAGCCGTCCAACATCCTGGTCACCGGCGAAGGCGTGCCCAAGCTGCTCGACTTCGGCATCGCCAAGATCCTCGATCCCGAGGATAGCATGCTGCCGGTCGCCGAGACCCTGACCGGGACCCGGCTGATGACGCCCGAGTATGCCAGTCCGGAGCAGATTGCCGGCCTGTCGGTCACTACTGCCAGCGATGTCTACTCGTTAGGCGTGGTGCTGTATGAGCTGCTGACCGGCCACAAGCCCTTCCGGATGCAGGGCCGGTCCTACCGCCAGTGGGAGCTGATGGTCCTGGAGCGCGATCCGACCCGTCCCAGTTCGGTGGCCGCCGGCGAGGTGCACGACGCCCGGCTGGCCCGCCGCCTGCGGGGCGATCTCGACCGCATCGTGCTCATGGCGCTCCGCAAGGAGCCCGACCGGCGGTACGCGTCGGCCGAACAGCTGACCGAGGATCTCGAGCGGCATCTCGGCGGGCGGCCGGTGCGCGCCATGAATCCGGGCCGCTGGTACGTCTTCCGCAAGTTTGCGCTCCGGCATCGGCTGGAGCTGGCCGGCGCGTCGGTGGCGCTCCTCTCCCTCGTCGCGGGCACCGTGTTCTCGCTCCAGCAGGCAAGGCTGGCGCGCCGCGAGCGCGATCGCGCCCACCAGGCCCGGGTCGAGGCCGAGGCGGTTACGTCCTTCCTGTCCGGACTGTTCGAGGCGGCCGACCCGGCGGATGCCCGGGGCGACAGCGTCACCGCGCGCGAGCTGCTGGAGCGCGGCGTCGGCCGGGCCGAGGGGCTGGCCGGTCAGCCGTCGGCCCAGGCGCGGATGCTGACGGCCGTGGGCGAGGTCTACCGGAACCTGGGGCAGTTCGACAAGGCGGAGTCTCTGCTGGTGCGGGCCCTCGAGGTGCGGCGGAAGGCGTGGGGACCGGAACACATCGAGGTGGCCGCGGGGCTCAGCGCCCTCGCGATTCACTACCGGGTTCGGGGAGACGCGGTGCGGGGAGATTCCCTGCTCCGCGAGGCCCTGGCCATGCAGCGCCGCCTGCTGCCGCCCGGCGATCCCGCCATTGCCACGTCGCTCTCGGAGCTGGCCCGGCTCAAGGCCGACCAGAGCCAGGACCTGGAATCCGAGCGGCTGTACCGCGAGGCCCTGGCGATTCGCCGCCGAGCCCTGGGTCCCACCCACCGGGACGTCGCAATCAGTCTGCGAAACGTGGGGGCCATCCTCCGGCGTCAGCGGCGCTACGCCGAGGCGGTACCGTTCTACCAGGACGCGCTCGCCACCGGCATCCGGGCCCTCGGGCCCGACCATCCCGACGTGATCTTCCTGAAACAGCAGCTCGCCACCGTGCTGCTGGATCTCCCCGAGAACTGGGAAGCCTCGGAGCGGCTGTTCCGTGACGCGGTGGCGTCCGCCCGCAAAGTGTTAGGCGATGATCATCGGGGTACGGCCGACGCGATTTCGCAGCTGGCCTGGTGCCTCACCACCGTGGGAAAACTGGAGGAAGCCGAGGCGCTGCACCGGGAGGCGCTGGAGCGCCGGCGGCGGACCTATGGGCCCGGACACTACAACACGGCCGGAACCATGCTGGCCCTGGCGGATCACCTGGCCGCCGCGGGGAAATACGAAGAGGCGGATCAGTGGTATCGCAGCGGGACCGACCTCTACCAGCAGGTCTTCGGCCCGGATCACGGGAGCGTCGCCGGCGGCTTGACGGGCCGCGGGCGACTCCTGCTCCGCACCGGTCGCCTGGACGAGGCCGAGCAGGCGTTCCGCCGCGCGTTGGGCATCCGCCAGCTCGTCAAGTCGGACGCCCCGATCGTGGCCGACGTGTCGGTCGATCTGGCGGAAGTGCTCATTGCCCGGGGAAAGACAAGGGAGGCCGAGCCGCTGCTGCTCAGCGCGCTGGCGATCTACCAGGCAGCCTATCGGGAAGAAGATCCGGTCATCGAACGGACCAGGGAGATACTCAATCAACTCCACACCCGGGGCCGGGGACCGGAAAGATAGAGCAATTGCAGAGTGCAGAGTGCAGAAGGACAACATCTCTGGGCTCCGTGCGGCACACCCTTCTCCGATCTGCAATCTGCACTCTGCAGTCTGCACTCTTATTGATCTCTCTCCACTTACCCTCGCTTTTCCGCCGCTCACCGGTCCCCGGATAGCCGTTTTGCCCCTTTTCATCGACATTCCATCCCATGGCTGGTCAGTCCGACACCTCATTCTGGCGCATGGTTTTCGACGCCATCCGCGCGGCCCCCCCGTCGCAGCGGCGCGGTCTGATCTTCAGTCCCTTCCCCATCCTGGTGGCCCTGCTCGTCTCCATCACCGATGTCTTCCGGGGAACCGACCTGCTGGAAGTGAGCCGGCTGATCGGGCTCCTGCTGGCCAGCGGGTCCTACAGCCTGCTCCTGGTGGCCTATGTGCTCCACCACGTAAGTCAGAACCAGGCAACAGGCTGCGACTTTTCCTTAAGCCGTCGGATGCGGTGGCCGTTCGCCAGGCTCGAGTCTCAACGGCCCGACCGGATCTTCCAGGCGCTGCCGGTCATGGCCCTGGTCTCCACCACTCTGGCCGCGGCGGCGATCGGCCTCTACCTGCCGTCGTTCATCAGCCGCCCCCGGACCCTGTTGATGTTACCGTTCTTCGGTTTCATGGTGGTCATGGGCGTCCGGGCCGCGGGTCATATCAGCCGCTTCCTTTACGGGTATGCCGAGCAGCAGGCGGCGCTGGCAGCGAGGGCGCGGGAAGAGGCAACCCAGGCGCAGCTGGCCGCGCTTCAGGCCCAGATGAATCCCCACTTTCTCTTCAACGCGCTCAACACGGTGGCCGATCTGGTCCGGACCAACCCCCGGACCGCGGAGAAAACGGTGGAGCACCTGTCCGATGTGCTCCGCCGCACCCTCGCCCGCTCCTCGCAAACCACCGGGACCGTGGCGGAGGAGATCGAGTACCTGAAGGCCTATCTCGCGGTGGAGCAGCAGCGTTACGGCGAGCGCCTGGCCGTCGAGTGGAAGGTCGATCCCGACGCGCTGCGTCACCCGCTGCCGCCGCTGGTGCTGCAGCCGCTGGTGGAGAACGCGCTCCGTCACGGGCTGGGCGCCCGGCTCGAGGGCGGTCATTTGCGGATCGAGGCGGCCCGTCATAACGGCAACCTGGAGTTCACGGTCACCGATGACGGCGCCGGACTGCCCCCGCGCATGCACGAAGGCACCGGCATCGGCAATTTGCGGCGCCGGCTTCAGACGCTGTACTGCGGTGAGGCCGGGTTGTCGCTGGAGCCGGCCCATCCCGGGACCCGGGTGCGATTGCGCCTCCCGGTTCGGGACTAGGTATGCGCGTGCTGATCGTCGATGACGAGCCCGCCGCACGACGAAGACTCCATACCATGCTCCAGGAGCTGGACGTGGAAGTGGCGGGCGAGGCCGCCAACGGCCTCGAGGCAATCGACCTGGTGGCCGCCAACCGGCCCGACGTGCTGTTGCTCGACATTGCCATGCCGGAAGTGGACGGCTTCGACGTCATCCGCCACCTGGGGGATCCCAAACCGCTGGTCATCTTCCAGACGGCCTACGACGAACACGCGCTCAAAGCCTTCAATCACGCGGCGCTGGATTACGTAGTGAAACCGGTGGCGCTCGATCGGCTGCGGCAGGCGCTGGAACGGGCCCGGACCCGGCTGGAGGCGGACCGGGCGGCAACCCTGAACCAGGAGGTGCTGTCGCGAATTCAGGCGGTGCTTCCGACCAGTGGTAAGGTTCGACGGCCGCGGCTGCTGGTCCGGGAAGGCTCGGGGCGGGTGCTGATGCCGTTTCGCGAGATTCTCCGCTTCGTGGCCGATGACGGTTCGGTCGCCGCCATCGCGCGGGGCCGGTCCTGGGCCACGGACTACACGCTCGCGGAGCTGGAAGAGCGCACCGCCGGAGGGTTCGTGAGGGCCAACCGGGCCGAACTGGTCAATCTGGATCACGTGACCCGCTTCGAGCCCGAGAGTGATGGATCGGCCGGCCTGGTGCTGAGCGACCGGACCCGCGTGCGGGTGAGCCGGCGCCGCGCCGCGGATGTCAGACGACTGCTGGAGGAATGACTCACCATGGCCTTGCGGCAACGGATCGCTCCGATTGGGCTGACCCTCGTGATGGCCGGCGCGCTGGCAGCCCAGCCGGCTCCGGCGACGGATGTGCAGCTGGCGACGTTCGACGCCGCCTGGCAGATCGTCTGGCGCACTCACTTCGACACCACGTTCAACGGAGTGGACTGGAAGGCATTGCGGGATGAGTTTCGTCCCCGCGCGGTCGGCGCGAGCAGAGATACGGTTAGGCGTCTTATCACCCGGATGCTCGATCGCCTGGGCCAGTCCCACTTCTCGCTGATTCCGGGAGAGGCCATTGATGACGACTCCGCGGGACGAGCCGACGGGAACGGCACCGCGGGGCTGGAAGTCCGTCTGGTGGAAGGCCGGGTGGTCGTCACCCGGGTCGAGCCCGGTGGTCCGGCGCAAGCCGCCGGGATTCGTTCCGGGTGGATCGTGACGGCGGTGGACGGACATCAGGTGGACAGTCTGCTGGAGCGGCTGAAGAACCGCCCGGGGCGTGGGGGCCTGGGATTTCGCGCGGTGCAGGGCGTGACGGCATGGCTGGCCGGACCGGCGGACTCCGCGGTGCGCCTTGCCTTGCTGGATGGCTCCGACCGCCCCGTCGAGAAGACTTTGCGCCGGGCGTCGGATCCGAGCCCGGCGGTGAAGTGGGGAGCGTTCCCGACCTTCTTCGCCCGCTTCCGCAGCGAGGAACTGAACGTGCAAGGCGTCCGGGTGGGCGTGATCTGGTTCAACAACTGGCTGGTCCCGCTCATGCGCCAGGTGGATTCTGCGATCTTCTCGTGGCGGGAGCACGACGGGATCGTCCTGGACCTGCGAGGCAATACCGGCGGTGCTGCGGCCATGGTCTCGGGACTGGCGGGGCACTTCACCCCCCGGCGCGACACCCTCGGGTCCAACCAGACCCGCACCAGCACCATGTATTTCATCGCCAATCCCCGGGCGGTGACGACCGAGGGAAGCCCGGTCACTCCGTACGCCGGACCGGTGGCGGTCCTGACCGATGAACTGTCAGGCAGTGCCTCGGAAGTCTTCACCGGCGGAATGCAGGCATTGCAGCGGGTTCGCGTGTTTGGTGATACTTCCATCGGGGCGGTTCTGCCGGCCATCTGGGACCGGTTACCGAACGGCGATGTCCTGTATCACGCCTTGGGCGAGTTCATCACCGTCACGGGCGAGCGGCTGGAAGGCCGCGGGGTGCTTCCCCACGAACCCATGACCGTTACCCGGGCCGACCTGCTGGCCGGCCGGGATCCCGTGCTGGAGGCGGCCATCCGGTGGATTGCGGCCCGGCGCGAACCGAAGAACCCTGGAGGAGATGAATGAGGCAGCGAACCGGAGTCAGAACCCTGGGCTCAGAGAATCCGACCGTCAGACCGTCCGCTCGTCCGACCGTCCTGTTTCTGGCGGGATTGCTCGTCCTGAGCTCCGCACCGCTGGCGGCGCAGGCGGGCTCGCCCAGTGGCACCGAACTGCATAACCGCCACATCGAGGCGGTCGGCGGCAAGAGCGCCATCGAGAAGATCACGGCCCGGCGGGCCTGGGGCCGGTTCGAAGTGCCGGCCCAGGGAATGAGCGGCCCGGTGGAAATCGCCGCGGCCGCGCCGGCCCGCATGTGGTTCAAGGTGGAGATCCCGGGCATTGGCGAGAGCGTCTCGGGCTTCGACGGCGAAACCGCCTGGAGCATGAACCCGGCGATGGGTCCCATGGTGGTCGACGGGCTCCAGCTCAATCAGATCAAGCAGCAGGCCGACTTCCACGGCGACATCCACCCCGAACGGCACATCACCTCGCGCGAGGCCGCCGGCGAGGCGGAATACGACGGCAAGAAGTGCTGGTCGGTGACGGTGAAGACTACCTGGGGCGAGAGCTACCAGGAGTGCTACGACAAGGCATCGGGTCTCATGATCGCCATGGTGCGGAAGCAGTCGACCCCCATGGGTGAAGTCGAGGCCACCACTCTGCTCTCGGAGTACAAGACGTTCGACGGAGTGAAGATGCCCGTACTCACGAAGATCAGCGTGATGGGCATCGACCAGGTGCTGACGATCGATTCGGTGTCGACCAGGGCCATCCCGGATTCGGTGTTTGCCCTGCCGGCCGCGATCAAGGCGCTCAAGAAGTAGGCGATCGAATGTAGAGTGCAGAGTGCAGATTGTAGAGTGC
>DASTEX010000183.1:0-5121 GCA_035709185.1 Gemmatimonadales bacterium | reverse complement strand
CCGAGGAAGGGGATCAGGCCGATCACATAGTCCAGCGCGATGTTGACTCCCATGCGGGCAATGGTAATGCCGGGGATGCCGTGGCGCAGGGCGGCCGTCAGGGTGGAGAGGGCCATGAGGGCGGCGACGGCATCGCCGGCGCCGGGGATCAGGCCTAACAACGGATCGAGGCCGATCCTCCAGCCGAGGATCGGCACTCGAATCGCGTCATCGAGCAGCCAGGCGGCTCGTTCGAGCCATCCCAGGTCCGGACGCTTTTCTACTGAGTCGCTAGTCACTAAGGAGTCGTCAGTCATTGGTCATTAGTCGTGAGCCCTGCTGGTTGAGATCAACTTTCATCGCGACCTTCACGGCTAACGGCTAACGGCTAACGGCTAACGGCTAACGGCTAACGGCTAACGGCTAACGGCTAACGGCTAACGGCTAACGGCTAACGGCTAACGGCTAACGCCAACGCCTCGAGGCGCTCCCCCCAGTACTGTTTGCGGCTCGCGACATCTGCCTTGCTTGCCAGCTTGCGGTGGGCCACCGCCGCGGTGCTCTTGTGCTCTCCCTTGGCGGTGAACCAGACCTCGACCGACGTTCCATCATCCCAGGTGATGCGCACCGATTTGTCGGGCGTGGCCTTCCGCACCGTCAGCTTCACGTCCGGCAGCCACTGCCGGCGCAGCCGGGCATCGGTGAAGGCGCGGTAGAGCCGGCCGACCGGCACCGGGAGGGTCTTGCTCCGGGACGCTTCATATTCGCCACTCAGGCGCTGGCCGATCTCCCGAATCCCCTTGATTCGCTGGTAACCCACCGTGACGCCCTGGGTCCACCAGTCGGGGACCTTGAAGGTGTCATGGACGTACTGCGCAATCTCCCGGTGTTTCCAGGTCCAGGCCTTCTTGTAATCCAGCGCTACAACCCAGGTGGCCCAATCGCAGCCGGTGGCGGCTTTGACCGCCGCATCGCTCATACCGGCCAGGCGGGCATAGTCAACCGTCGCCGCAGGAGGCGTTGAGGTGCGCTTGCGAGGGGATCGGCGGAGGAGAACGGCGCGGGCGGCGGTGTAGGATTCGCCCGTCTTCTGCATGCGAGCGCGAACCAGGCGCTTGAAATCCTTGCTGGAAGGCATCGTGGTGTCCTTTGGTCAAGCCACGGGCTACCCCCCAGCGGTCAAGCCTGTGGCGACGCAAAGGCCGGGATGCCGATCCGGGAGTCTGCCCCCCTTTGCCTCTCGCGGGACCCCGGCTGGGGCGGGGTCGTAGAGGTTGGGCGTGGATCTCCGCCCGCACAGATACTATGCCAAGGCTTCCTTAAAGAGGCAAGACGCCCATTGCGGGCACCCACGCCGGGCCCGATCTTGGAATGCCCCTTTCCGAGTCCCCCGAGCGAACCGGTACCGAATGCGCTTCCCCGCAGTGGCCGCGTCCGGCCTGATCGCCACCGTCCTGCTTACCGTCGCATTTGATGCCCCGTTACCGGTGGTGGAGGCGAACGACAACCGGAGTCCGGCGGGGCGCCTGGTGGGTGACTCACTGTTCATCGTGCTGGATGTGGAGTACGCCCGCTGGTTTCCCGAGGCCGATGACGGCCCCTCACTGGAAGTCGCGGCTTTCCGGGAGCGGGGGAAACCGCCCCGGATTCCCGGTCCGCTGATTCGCGTCCCGACCGGCACGATGATCGTCGCGACGATCCGGAACGCGCTACCCGACTCCACCCTGACCATCAGGGGATTCGTGACCCGCCCCGCCTCAGCCGGGAGTGGGTTCCAGCTTCGCCCCGGAGAGAGCCGGACCCTGCGGTTCAGCGCCGGGGAGCCGGGCACCTACTTCTACTCTGCCGAGCAGGGGAAGGTCCATAGCGGCAGACCCGGGGTTGATCCGGTCACCGGCCGGCGGCTCGAAGCGGAGCGGGAACAACTGGCGGGGGCGTTCATCATCGACCCGGTTGGCGGCTCGCTGCCGGACCGCGTGTTCATGCTCAATATCTGGGGCGAACTGGTCGACACCGTCTACCGGAGTGCGTTGGCCATCAACGGCAAATCGTGGCCCCATTCCGAGACGCTCCACGTCACGGCCGGCGACAGTCTTCGCTGGCGGGTGATCAACCCCACGACCAGGGACCACCCGATGCACCTGCACGGCGTGTACTACCGGGTGGACAGCAAGGGGGATGGGCTGGCGGATACCAGCTATGCACCGGCCAGCCGGAGATTGGTGGTGACCGAAGTGCTCGAGCGGGGACAGACCATGACGCTCGGGTGGCGGCCGGATCGGCCGGGCAACTGGCTGTTCCATTGTCACTTGATGTTCCACGCCTCGCATCTCTCGCGGCTGAGCGTGACCCCGCACGATGCCCACTCCGCGGACGTCACGAAGCACATGGCCGGGCTGGTCCTGGGTATCGTGGCGCAGCCTAGACCCGATGAGACGGCTGAGCCGAGACCGGAGCCTCGCCGGCTGATATTGCACGCGCTCCAGGGTCCACCCCGGGGCCGGGCGAAGCACGCCATGAGCTTCGTGCTCCAGCGCGACGACCTCCCTCCCGCCTCCGATTCGGTGGAAAACCCGGGGTCACTGCTGGTACTGACCCGCAATCAGCCGACTGATGTCACCGTGATCAATCGAATGGCCGAGGCCACTTCGATCCACTGGCATGGGATCGAATTGGAGAGCTGGTCGGACGGTGTGCCGGGTTGGAGCGGGGCGGGGAATCGCCTGGCCCCGGCGGTCGCACCCGGTGACTCCTTCACCGCGCGGTTGACCCTTCCTCGGGCCGGCACGTTCATCTACCACACCCATCTCAACGATGTAGAGCAGGTCAGCTCGGGGCTGTACGGAGCCATTATCGTGCTGGAGCCCGGCCAACGCTACGATCCCGAGACCGACCACGTCTTCCTCAATTCGTGGTCCGGTCCCCGTCCTCCGCCACGGTTCCTCATGAATGGGGATTCGGTTACCCGAGTCATGCGCTTCAAAGGCGGTGTGACTCACCGCCTCCGGTTCATCAACATCGGCGCGGCGGCCCGTCCGATTTTCTGGCTGGTACGGGACTCAACCCTTCAAACCTGGCGGCCGGTTGCCAAGGACGGCGCCGATCTGCCTGCTGCCCAGTCGCAGGACCGACCGGCGGTGCTGAAGATTGACGTAGGCGAGACCTATGACATGATGTGGAAGCCGCCCGCCCCCGGTGAATACTCCCTGCGGGCGGGACCGGCACGGCAGTTCCTGATCTACCGCATCGTCGTGGAGTAGTCAGCTGGTGAACTCGGCCGTCGCTCCGTCGTGAGGGCGGCCCGGATCGATCACCCGGAAACGGAATCTTCCGGTTCCCGCAGGGGCAACCCAGAGAGCCGACCATTCCGCGCGACCACCGCTCCGGCCGCGGAGCCACCGGATCTCCAGGTCCAGCGTTCCGTCCGCCGCGACCGGCGTCCAGTTTCCATTGTGGAACCGCTCCACCACCACGACCCGCGGCCGGTGCACGATGACCCATCCCGGCTCATCGTCCTCCCAGCGCAGCTCCGGCCGACCGTCGCGAGTGCGAAGGCGCAGGTCGGTGGGTGCAAACGAGGGAGGAGTGCCCCACCGGAACGGCACCAGGCTGGCGGGATTGCTGGCAAAGCTGGGGAAGGCCGGTAACTCGACATTTGGTGACGTCCACCCCGCCGCGGCGAGTGCCCGGGTGAGTCCCGCCAATTGCTCGGTGTAGACCTGGGCCGAGGCGGGACCGTAGAGCGCCGAACCACCTTCATAGTGTTGCTGCTGGTATTCCAGCAGCGTGGGCACGTAGCCGATGTAGTTGTTCGCGATGCCCAGCACCATCACCCGCCGGGGCGGTTCGGTGGTCCCGGCTGCCTCGCGCATCGCCTCCCGCATCCGCGCCCCCACCGTCGTTGTCGGCTCGAAGGGAACGGCTCCCAGCAGGGCGTCGCCGATGCGCACGACGGTGAACTGGGCCATCTCCTCGAATCCGTGGTCCCCGGCCAGCACCGACTGGAGCAGCTTGAGGGTCCGCTTGGGTGACGCGCAGCTGCTGGAACGCTGGATGGCGCGTCCGCCCGGTCCGAAAACGGACGGGAGTAATCCGAGGAAGCGGAACCCCTTCAAGCGGGTCTCCCGGGTCTCGGCACCGGCCACCTGCGACGTACCGGTCACGGGGGCGCATAGCTGCCACGGGGCCTGGGGGCCGCGCAGCGGGACTGCCCGAAATATCCGGCTCACCTGGATCCGGTCCGACAGCGAATCCGCCATCGCGGCGAAGAGCCGGACAGCCGCTTCCCCCAGCCGCACGCCCACCGCCCGGGTGTCCTCGATGCCCTGGTCGACACACTCACGCGGCTTGAAGCCGGAGCGATCGATGTAGCCCTGCCCGAAGGAAGGTGTTCGCCAGCTTCCCGGCCTCAGTTCCTGCCGCAGCACCGGGACGGAGCAGAGCACTGCATCGACGCGCGTGATGGGCAGAACGTCGCCTTCGGCCGAATTCGCGAATCCCGCAATGGCCTCGGGAACCGGAGCATTCGACGAATCGCCGTTGCGCCGCGCGATGCCCAGCTCCAGGGTTCTCGCCGCCACCCCGAGCACGTCGGCATCGTACACGTCGTTGGGGGCGGGAATCCCGGTGCCGTGGACCGCGAACAGGGCCCAGGCGCCCGCCGGCGCGGGGCCGTCGCGCCCCAGCGTGTCCACCCGGAAGAGTGTCAGGGTGGGATCGACGTGGCGCCGGTCATCACCCTGGACCGTGTCGGGCGGCGGTCCGGCGGGCCAGTCGTGCGGATCGGTCAGGTGCGGCATCAGACTCCGGATCCTCGTGACGTTCCACACCGTGGTCTGGCCCCAGCCAGCTCGCGCCGGCCGCATTCGACCAAGCGCCTCGAACATCGCGTCCGCGATCCGATCGGCCATGAAGGCGAGTAACTGGGGATCGAACCCTTTGACGGGACCGGAGCCGATGTCATCGTAGGCCGCGTGGGCCGTGAAGTGGGCCGGACCGGAATGCGTGTGCGTGCCCGACAGCACAATGCGATCGGCGGTGATGCCCAGGCAGGCCTCGAGGCGGGCCGCGACTTCCCGGTGGAGGATGCCGGGGATGAAATCGAGGTCGGCCACGGCCAGAATCAGCCGCTCGCCCCGGGTG
>DASTEX010000182.1:0-2670 GCA_035709185.1 Gemmatimonadales bacterium | reverse complement strand
GGAGTCGGAGATCCGGTGGAGGAAGCCGGCGCTGCTGAAGGTACGGTGCCGGCTGGGTAATTAGTCGAAGATGTTGAAGACAGTCGAAGACGGTCGAAGGCGGTTCCCCTCACCACCCGGGAAGGGGCGGGGCGACCCTCTTCGACCACCTTCGACCGTCTTCGACCATCTTCGACCTATGGAGTGTAGACGATCTCCCCATTGACGACCGTCATCATGTTCTTCGCCGTCGGAATCTCCGCCTCCGGCACCGTCATGATGTCCTTGTCGAACACGGTGAAGTCGGCCCACTTGCCCACCTCGATCGAGCCCCGCTCCGACTCCTCGAAGGCAGCATAGGCCGGCCAGATGGTGAAAGCCTTGAGCGCCTGCTCGCGGGTCATCGCCTCTTCCGGGTGCCAGCCTTCGCCCGAGAAGCCCTTGAGATCCTTCCGTGCGACCGCGGCGTAGAACTCGATCAGCGGCTCGCCCCGTTCCACCGGCGCGTCCGATCCGCCCGCGATGATGTTTCCGGCCTTGATCAGGGTCTGCCAGGCATAGGCGCCGGCCAGGCGCTCCGTCCCCAGGCGGTCCGGGGCAAAGTGCAGGTCGCCGATGGCGTGCGACGGCTGCATCGACGGAATCACGCCCAGCTGCTGGAAGCGCGGGATGTCGGCCGGGTCCACGATCTGGGTGTGTTCGTCCCGCCAGCGCGGTTGGTGGATCGCCCGCTCGGCTTCCGGCACGTCCCTGAGCGCGGCTTCGACTTCATTGAGCAGCAGCCGGTTGGCCGAGTCGCCGATGGCGTGCACTTCGACCTGGATGCCTTTCCGCAGTGCTTCCCGCGCCATCATGCGGAATTTCTCGAGATCGGTAGTGAGAAGCCCGACGGTGCCGGGGGCGTCGCTGTATTCCCGGAGCAGCAGCGCCCCGCGCGAGCCTAACGCCCCGTCCATCGCGGCCTTGATGGTGCGGACCGTGAAGCGGCCGTCGAATTCGCCCACACTGGCCCCATGCGCCAGCAGGCTGTCCGCCGACTCCCCCGGTCCCCGGATGGAGAGGTAGATCCGGAGCCCGATCCGGCCGTCACGATAGAGCCGGCGGAGCCGCCCGACGTCTTCCCAGGAGCTGCCGGCGTCCTGGATCTGGGTCCAGCCCAGGCTGAGACTCCGGTTCACCCCGACCACCCAGGCCGAGTCCTCCTGCGCTTCGGTGGCATCAGGCAGATGCCGGCCGATCAGTCCCTGGGCCCGGTCGATCAGCATACCAGTCGGCTCACCCCGGCCGTCGCGCAGGATCTCTCCTCCGGCGGGCGGGCGAGTCGCGCGGGTGATGCCGGCGAGCTTGAGCGCGGCGCTGTTGGCGACGCCGGCGTGGCCGTCCGCCCGGGTCAGGAACACCGGGTTGGCGGGTGCGATCCGGTCGAGGTCCTGTCGGGTGGGAAAGCGTCGCGGGTTCCACGGGGTCTCGATCCATCCGCGACCAACTACCCAGGCGCCGGGCGCGGCCTGATCAACCCGTTCCTTCACCCGGGCCAGGAACTCATCGAGGCTCTGGGTCCCCTCGAGATTGAGCGTCAGCTCCCGCTCGCCCACTCCGGCCAGGTGGTAGTGGGCATCAACGAACCCCGGCAGGAGGGTCTTCCCCTGGAGGTCGATCACCTCGGTATTGGACCCGGCGTGCCGCCGGGCCTCGGCAGAGGAGCCGACGAAGATGACCTTGCCGTCCTTCACGGCCACCGCCTCGGCTTGGGGCTGGGAGTCGTTGGCAGTGTAGACGATGCCGTTGGTGAAGATCCGGTCGGCGGGTTCCGCGGTGGAACATGCCGCCAGCCCGAGGAGCAGGACGGCGCTCGGGGTTGAACGCATCAGGCCTCCGGTACGTATGGCATGGAAGTCCGCCGAAGATATCATTGACCGGACCTTCCCGCTGGAGGTTTCGATGCTACACCTTGCCCTGCTCCTGCCGGCCCTGGCTGCCCCGGATACCGTCAAGATCACCGAGGTGACGGTCCCGTACGAGAGCTCGCGCCCCCGGGACCCGTACCCGGACCAGAAGGGCCGTATCTGGTTCGTGGGCCAGGTTGGCAACTACGTCGCCTATTTCGACCAGGCCACCGGCCAGTTCCGGCGCTACGAGCTCGACCCGGGGGTCAACCCGCACAACCTGATCGTGGACCAGCAGGGAATGGTGTGGTACGCCGGGAACCGGGCGGCCCATATCGGCAAGCTGGACCCGGCCACCGGCAAGATCACCAAGTACCCGATGCCGGATCCCGGGGCCCGCGATCCCCACACCCTGATCTTCGATTCCAAGGACAACATCTGGTTCACGCTCCAGGGCGCCAACATGGTGGGCCGGCTCAACATGACCACGGGCAAGGTGGACCTGGTGAAGATGACCACGCCCCGGGGCCGGCCCTACGGGATCATGGTGGACGCCAACGACGTGCCGTGGTTCAACATTTTCGGCAGCAACAAGATGGGGACCATCGACCCCAAGACCCTGGCGCTGAAGGAGTATTCGCTGCCTAACGAGCGGAGCCGGCCCCGGCGGATTGCGCTCACCACCGACGGCATGGTCTGGTATGTGGATTACACCCGGGGCTACCTCGGGCGGCTGAACCCGAAAACGGGCGAGGTGAAGGAGTGGGCCAATCCGTCGGGGGCTCAGTCGCTGCCCTATGCGATG
>DASTEX010000181.1:0-11883 GCA_035709185.1 Gemmatimonadales bacterium | reverse complement strand
GCCTTCGACCACCTTCGACCGTCTTCGACCGCCCTTGGGCCGCCTTCGACCACCTTCGACCGTCTCCGACCATCTTCGACCGTGTCGTTAAGGGAGTCTCACAGATTCTTACAGGTTAACTACCCCCCGATTCGCTTATCTGCAAAGGAGATACAAGAGCAACCCGAATCCGGGATGGTGAGCGTGTCTGACCCCTCCTACTCCATTCCCAGTCCGGCCGTTGCCGTCGAACCGGCTCAGGCTATCCGATTGGACGAGCACACCCTCGAGATCGTGTCCGATCCGGGCGAGGGCGCGCAGCGTTGCGGGCAGATCTTCGGCCAGGTCTCGGCCCGGATGGGCAACGGGGTCTGGACCGTCGAGATCATTCCGGCGGAGATCCAGCCGCCGGCCCGCACGCCTGCGGGAGGGAGCGGCAACCGGATCCGGATCGGCGCCGGGCCGGTCACCAACTGGGGCGACCATGCGCAGCTGGTGGTCGCCTTCAACGAGCAGGTGCTCCGTGGAAGGCTCCAGCAGAAGGCGCTGGCCGATGACGCCATCATCCTGATCGAGAACCGCTGGGCCACCGACGACGACGAAAGGATCCGGGCCCAGTGGCAGGAGGCGATGGCCGAGCTGGGGGGACACGGCTACCGGGTCATCGAGGTCCCGATGGAAGCGGCCTGCGAAGAGCTGACCGGCGGCTCCCGCAAGGGCAAGAACATGTTCGTGCTCGGCCTGCTGTCGTGGATCTATCAGCGCGACTTCGAGCTGGTGAAGGAGCGCATCGTCCAAACCTTCCGCAAGAAATCCTCCGAGCTGGTGCAGATGAACCAGGCCCTGTGCGAGCTGGGATACCGTTGGGCCGAGGAGCATCTCGACTTCCGTTTCAACATCCCGGCGACCCGGCCCGAGCGGCCGATGGTGGTCACCAACGGCAACCAGGCCATTGCCCTGGGAGCGATCGCGGCGGGGATGGACCTTTGCGCGATGTATCCCATCACGCCGGCCACGTCGGTGAGTCACTACCTGGGCGACATCTTCGAGCACTTCGGCGGGATCGTCCACCAGGCCGAAGACGAGATCGCCGCCGCCGGGGTGGCGATCGGCGCCTCCTACGCCGGCAAGGTGGCCTTCACCGTCACCTCCGGTCCCGGCCTGGCGCTCAAGACCGAGTTCATCGGGCTCGCGATCATGGGCGAGATCCCGCTGGTGCTGGTGGATGTGCAGCGGGGCGGTCCCAGCACCGGCCTGCCGACCAAGGTGGAGCAGTCCGATCTGCTGGCGGCCCTCTTCGCCCAGCCGGGCGACGCGCCCCGGATTGTGATCGCCCCCGCGACCATCGAAGAGTGCTTCGACGTGATGATCACCGCCCGGCGCCTGGCCGAGACCTTCCGCACGGTGGTGATCGTGCTGTCGGACGCCAACCTCGCGACCGGGATGCAGCCCTGGCCCCGGCCGGTGCTCGACCGCCGCTGGATGGCCGACCCGGTCGACCAGGCGCCGGTCCCCCAGTCCCTCCGTCCCTACGACTGGGACGCCGCGACCGGCCTGTCGCATCGGCTGGTGCCGGGCCGCCCGGGGGGCATGCACGCGCTCACCGGTCTCTCGCACGACGAAGCCAGCAAGGTGGGCTACACCCCTGACGTGCACGAGCGGGGCTGCACCATGCGAAGCCGCAAGCTCGCGACGCTGCAGCGGTCGCTCCGGACGCCGCCGATCTACGGCGATGCCGCGGGCGATCTGCTGATCGTCGGCTGGGGCAGCACCAAGGGGGCCATCGAAGAGGCGGTGGACCGGGCCCGCGCCGAAGGGCTCCAGGTCTCCTCCACTCATCTCACGTTCCTTTCGCCGCTGCCTTCCGGCCTGACCGAGATGTTCCGCCGCTTCGAGCGGGTCATGACGGTGGAGATCAACTACAGCGATCCGGATGACGCGCCCTACATCACGCCGGAGAACCGGCGGCGGGGCCAGCTGTCCTTCCTGCTGCGCGCCGCCACGCTGGTGGACGTCGACTGCTGGACCCGGGTGCCGGGCGAGCCGCTCCGGCCGGGACAGATCTACCAGGTGATCCGGAACACCCTCGCACGGGGGAAGACCGTATGACAAGCTGCTCACTGCTCGTGCTGGGCCAGGACGAAGACCGGGTCTACGGCCTGGAGGACTACGCCGGCGGCATGCCGCGCTGGTGTCCCGGCTGCGGGGACCACGGCATTCTCACCGCGGTGCAGCGCCTGCTGGAAGAGGAGCAGGTCGTGCCCGAGCGCACGGTGTTCGTCTCGGGTATAGGCTGCTCGAGCCGCTTTCCCCACTACCTGAACGCCTACGGGTTCCACGGGATTCATGGCCGGGCCCTGCCGGTCGCCACCGGGATCAAGCTCGAGCGGCCCGAGCTGACGGTCTTCGTGGTGATGGGCGACGGGGATTGCTGCTCGATCGGGGCGGGGCATTGGATCCACGCCACTCGGTACAACGTGAACATGGTGGCGCTGCTGCTCGACAACGGGATCTACGGGCTCACCAAGAACCAGACTTCACCCACCACTCCCCAGGGGTTTCCCAGCAACACCCAACCCCGCGGCAGCTTCCTGCCGCCGCTCAACCCCATCGAGGCCACGTTAGGCGTGACCAATGCGTCGTTCGTGGCCCAGACGGCGGACTGGGTGCCGGCCCATCTCCAGGCGACGCTGCGCGCGGCCTATCAGCATCGCGGCTTCAGCTTCGTCCGGATTCTCCAGCGCTGTCCCCAGTACACCACCGCGGTCTTCGAGCAGGCGGTGCGGGACCCGTCGCAGACCGAGCTGCTGGTGCACCAGCGGGGCGTGGATCTGCCCGAGCTGCACGACCTCTACCGCCACCGCCGGCCCCACGACCCGTCCGACCTGGACGCCGCGAGACGCCTGGCCGAGGAGCCGCTCCCGATCCGGCTCGGAATCTTCTACCGGGACCCGAGCCGGGCCCGCTACGAGGAAACCCGCCACCTCGCCCCGCTCGCGGCTGAGGAACGGATTCGCCGGCTGGAAAGTGAGCTCGACCGCCATGCCGTCTGAATCTTCTCTGGCCCGGGCCCTGGATCAGTTTCGCGGCTGCTGGGAGCCCTGGCACGAGGCGGTGCTGTACACGGCCGAGGAGCTCGACGCGATGCTCCAGGCCACCCGCTCGACTCCTTCCGATCAGCCCTCGGCGCTCTCGACCGCCCTCGGTCCCCTGGGAGCCGCCCATCTCGATGTCTCCCGCCTGGCCCCGGTGCTTTCGACCCGTGGCTCGGGCGATGAGCGGCTGGTGGCGCTGCTCGAATCGGCCGTGGCCACGCTCCGGCTGATGCTCCAGGCCGGACCGACGCCGGTGATCGTCCCCGACGGCGGAAACCTGGTGGAAACGGTCCGGAACGAGCTGGCGTGGCTGGGGCGGGTCTTCGGCGTGGCCCACGCGGTTCAGCAGGCGAGGGCCGGCGGGTACGATCCGCTGCGGCAGGGCGACTGGTTTCACCAGTATCCGTTCACCAGCTGGACCCGGTCCGAGCGCAAGCTGGCGCCGGCCCTGGTGGTTTCCGTGTCCGGCGCCGACCTCAAGCCGGCCGGACTGGCCGAATTCCTGGATGGCAGCGTCAAGCTGGTGCTGGTGACGCGGGAGGCCACGGCGCCGCTCGCGCCGCTGGTCCGGCTGATCACGCCTAACGTATATGTCGCCCAAACCCACGATGGCGCCCAGCTGGCGGCGCTGGCCCAGCGGGACGGTCCCGGCATTGCGGCCTGGCTGCCGGAAACATCGGCCGCGTTCGTCCACGACCCCGCCGCGGGCGACACGCTCGCGACCCGGTTGCACGTAATCGCGGTTCCCAAGATTCCGCGTCACGGCGTCGGGGCGATGAGCGCGTTCCAGCTGGCGGAGGAGCGGGCCCAGCTCGAGGCACTGATCCGCCACGTCGTCATCGAGTCGGTGGCGGCCTCGCCCGAGGCGTCGTCCGATCCGGTGGACAAGCTGGCCGCCTGGATCCTGCAGCACGGCGAGACCGCCGGGGCGAGTTCATGAATCCAGGTACGATGTTGCTGGCCGGAGGAATTCTCGGCGGGGTCGGCGCCGGCTTTGCCGCGCTGATCGCACTGGCGCACCGGCGCTTCTACGTCTACGAGGACCCGCGGTTCGACGCGACCGCCCAGATGCTGCCGGGCAACAACTGCGGTGCGTGCGGCTATCCTGGCTGCCGCGGCTTCGCCGAGGCGCTGGTGGCCGGGAAAGTCACCCCGGCCGGCTGTACCGTGATGAATGCCGATCAGAAGGCTGATGTCGCCGAGTTCCTGGGCGTGCAGGTCGGCAGCGCCACGCCGAGAACGGCCCGGCTGCTGTGTGCCGGCGGGCGCGACGTCACGGTCCAGTTGTCGGAGTACCTGGGTCTCGAGACCTGCGCCGCCGCTGCCGCGGTCGCGGCCGGCGGCAAGGGATGCACCTGGGGTTGTCTGGGACTGGCCGACTGCGCCCGGGCCTGCACCTTCGACGCCATCATCATGAACGACGTGGGACTGCCGGTGGTGCTGCCGGAGAAGTGCACCGCCTGCGGCGACTGCGTCGAGGCCTGCCCCAAGGATCTCTTCGTCCTTCTGCCGGTCGAACACCATTTGCTGGTCCAGTGCCGCAGCCTGCTGGAAGGAGAAGCCGCCACCGCGCTCTGCAAGGTGGCGTGCAACGCCTGCGGCCGCTGCGCCGCCGACGCGCCGGGCCTGATCACGATGCAACGGGGCCTGGCCGTCATTGACTACCAGCACTACGAGCTGGCGAACCCGGCGGCCACCGCACGGTGTCCGACCGGCGCCATCGTCTGGGTCGAGGGAGCACAGTTCTCCCGGGGAGTGGTCGTATGAAATCCAGAGGCCACAACGGCGACGGCGCGCCTCGCTTTCCGGGCATTCCCGCGGCCCTCGACGGCAGCCAGGCCGTGGTGGAGATGGAAACGGCGGCGAGCGAAGCGGCCGGCGCCTATCCCATCACGCCCTCGACCCAGATGGGCGAAGGGTGGGCGCTGGCCGTGGCCCAGGGCAAGCGCAACGTGAACGGCCGGACCCTGATCTTCTTCGAGCCCGAAGGAGAGCACGCCGCGGCGGCCGTGACCGCCGGGATGAGCCTGGTGGGCCTCCGGGCCACCAACTTCTCCAGCGGGCAGGGCATCGCCTACATGCACGAGTCGCTCTATGCGGCGGTGGGGAAGCGGCTCCCCTACGTGCTCAACATGGCCTGCCGGGCCATCACCAAGCACGCGCTCAATGTGCATGCCGGCCACGACGACTATCACGCGGTGGACGACACCGGGTTTTTCCAGCTCTTCGCCAAGAACGTGCAGGAATCGGCCGACCTGACGCTGATTGCCCATCGCATCGCCGAGTTGTCGCTCAACCCCGGGATCTCGGCCCAGGACGGGTTTCTCACGTCGCACGTGATCGAGTCCATGCGGCTGCCCGAGCCGGAGCTGATCAAGACGTACCTGGGCGATCCGTCCGACATGATTGCCCCGCCTACGCCGGCCCAGCGGATGGTGTTCGGTGAAAGTCGCCGCCGGATTCCGCAGCTGTTCGATGTGGACTATCCCGCGATGTTAGGCGTGGTGCAGAACCAGGACAGCTACGCCCAGGGAGTTGCCGCCCAGCGTCCCTTCTACTTCGATCACCTGGCGCCGCTGGCCGATCAGGCCTTCGAGGAATTCGCCGCGCTGAGCGGCCGGCGATATGCCCGGGCTTCGGGCTACCGGATGGACGACGCGGAGTATGTGCTGGTGGGGCAGGGATCCATCGTGTGGAACGCGGAGGCGGTGGCCGACTACCTGCGCCAGACCCGCCGGCTGCGGGTCGGGGTGGTGAACCTCACCATGTTCCGCCCCTTCCCCAGTGACCGCGTGGCGGCGCTGCTCACCGGCCGTAAGGCAGTGGTGGTCCTGGAACGGGTGGACCAGCCGCTCGCGGCCGATCCCCCGCTGCTGCGCGAGATCCGCGCCGCGATGCTCAAGGCGGTCGAGAACGGCCGGAGCCCCGAGAATCCGGCCTATCCCGGCATTCAGCCATGCCGTCCCCACCAGCTGCCGGACTTCTACTCCGGCTGCTTCGGCCTGGGCAGCCGCGATGTCCAGCCGGCCGACCTGGTCGCGGCGGTGGAGAACGTACTGCCGGAAGGGGCCGGCCGGCGGCAATTCTATCTCGGCATCGACTTCGTGCGGCCCGGCACCCTGCTGCCCAAGCTGGAGCTGTGGCAGCAGCAGCTGCTGGAGGCGTATCCCCATCTGAAGGACCTGGCGCTCCATCCCAGCGAGGCGGTCCATCTCCATCCCAAGGACGCGCTGGCCATCCGGATTCACTCGGTGGGTGGCTGGGGTGCCATTACGATGGGGAAGAACCTGGCGCTCACAGCATCCGAGCTGCTGGGGCTTCATATCAAGGCGAATCCCAAGTACGGCTCGGAGAAGAAGGGCCAGCCGACCACCTTCTACGCCACCCTCGCGGCCGAACCCATCCGGGTGAACGCCGAGCTGAAGCAGGTGGACGTGGTGCTCTCGCCCGATCCGAACGTGTTCCGCCATTCCGATCCCATCGCCGGACTCTCCGAAGGCGGCGTGTTCGTCATCCAGAGTGAACGGGCCCCCGCCGCCGTGTGGGAAAGCCTGCCGGCCACCGCGCAGCGGGAGATCCGGCGCCGGCACATCAGGGTCTTCGGGCTCGATGGCTTTGCCATTGCCGCAGCCGAAGCGTCCGAGGCGGAGCACCGCTACCGGATGCAGGGCGCCGCGTTTCTCGGTGCGTTCTTCAAGGCCTCGCCGCTCATGGCGCGGCATCAGCTGGATGAGAGCCGTCTCTTCGAGGGCTTGCGCAAGCAGCTGGCCAAAAAGTTCGGTCACCTGGGCGAGCGGATCGTGGAAGACAACCTGCGGGTGATTCGCCGCGGGTGGGCCGAGGTCCGCGAAGTCGACTATGCCCAGCTGCCCGACAACCAGGCCGAACGGGGCGTGCTGCCGGTGATGCCGCGCGCGATGGCGCCGGACGGCGCGGCCGAAGGTGTCGGCCATCCCGGTCGGTTCTGGGAGCAGGTCGGCTTCCTCTATCGCTCGGGGCAGGACGGCATCGCCGATCCGTTCGCCGCGATGAGCGCCATTCCCGCCGCTACCAGCACGCTGCGCGACATGACCGACGTGCGATTCGAGGTGCCGGAGTTCATCGCCGAGAACTGCACCGGCTGTGCTCAGTGCTGGGTCCAGTGCCCCGACGCGGCGATTCCGGGGCTGGTCAGCACGGTGGACCAGCTGCTCGACGCGACCGTCGCGTCGCTCTCCAACGGACGCACCTTCGACAAGCTGCGTCCGGTGCTGCGGCCGCTGGCGCGGGAAACCCAGAAGATTCTGGCGGGACCGGTCCGCTCGGTCGTGGAAGCGCTGAGCCAGGGCTATGCCAGCGTGGTGGAGCGGATGGGCCTGGATCCCGAGCGCCGGGCCGCGGCCGACGCCGAGTTCGCGGTGGTCCGCGCCGCCGTGGCGGAGTTCCCGCTGGCCAAAACGGCGCCGTTCTTCGACCGGCCGGAAGCGGCCCAGAAGGGGAGCGGGGGGCTCCTCTCGATCACGGTCAATCCGGAGGCGTGCAAGGGCTGCAACATCTGCGTGGACGTCTGTCCCGACCAGGCGCTGATCACGGTCAAGCAGGATGAAGCGATCGTGGAGCGGCTCCGGCGGAACTGGGCGCTGTGGCAACGGCTCCCCGATACCGACGACCGCTATGTCAACGTGCCCGACCTGGAGGAAGGGGTCGGCGTCCTCTCCTCCCTGCTGCTCAAGAAGGACAACTACCGCTCGATGTTCGGCGGCGACGGCGCCTGCATGGGCTGCGGCGAGAAGACGGCGCTGCACCTGGTCTATTCCGCGGTCAACAGCCTCATGCGCCCCCGGGTGGCCCGGCAGGTTGCCCGGCTCGACGATCTGATCTCGCGGCTGGATCATACCGCGCGCGAGCTGCTCTCGGCGGAGGCCGATCTGGAGCAGCTCGATCCCAACACCGATACGCCGGCGGTCCCGCTTTCGCGCCAGAACCGGGTGCGGCTCGACCGCATCACGCATCTGCTGCACGGACTCAAGGACCTGCGCTGGCGTTATACCGAGGGACCGAGCGGGAAGGGCCGCGCCCCGCTCGGCATTGCCAACGCTACCGGCTGCTCGTCGGTGTGGGGCAGCACCTATCCCTACAACCCGTATCCCTTCCCCTGGGTCAATCACCTGTTCCAGGATGCGCCCTCGATCGCGATCGGGATCTTCGAGGGGCAGATGCGGAAGATGGCCGACGGGTTTGCGCTCGTCCGCCGGGCGGAGCTGGAGCTGGCCGGGGAATACGATCCGGAGGTCCACGAGCCGCAGCTGGCGCGATTCGACTGGCGCCAGTTCACCGACGAGGAGTTTGCCCTCTCGCCGCCGCTCTTCGCGGTGGGCGGCGACGGCGCCATGCTCGACATCGGCTTCCAGAACCTGTCGCGCCTGCTCGCGTCGGGGAAACCGATTCGAGTGGTGGTGCTCGACACCCAGGTCTACTCCAATACCGGCGGGCAGGCCTGCACCAGCGGGTTCACCGGGCAGGTCTCCGACATGGCCGCGTGGGGGAGAGCGCAGCACGGCAAGGAAGAGGTGCGGAAGGAGCTGGCCCTGCTGGCGATTGCGCACCGGAACGCGTACGTGCTCCAGGGCTCGCAGGCCAATCCCTCGCATCTGCTGGCCGGGGTCATCCGCGGGCTCCACCTGCGGCGGCCCGCGGTCTTCTCGCTTCATTGCCCCTGCCCGCCGGAGCACGGGCTCCCTGACGACGGGGCCAATCGCGCGGCGAAGCTGGCGCTCGAGAGCCGGGCGTTCCCGATCCTGGTCTACGATCCGGAGCTGGGTGACACGCCCGCCGAATGCCTGAGCCTGGAGGGGAATCCCGCGCTCGACGAAACCTGGCCCGCCTACGATCTCAAATATCTGGATGAGAAAGGGGCGGAGCAGGTGCTCCAGCTGCCGCTCACCATCGCCGACTGGGCCGCGACCGAGTCGCGTTTCCGCCGGCACTTCTCGCCGGTTGCGGCCGATGCTGAAGAGGAAACCCTGGTGCCGTTCCACCAGTACCTCGAGCTGGCCCCCGAGGAGCGTGACGGAAAGACGCCGTTCATCTGGACGCTGGACCGCGACCGGCATCTGATACGGTTCCAGGCCAGCGGCGAGATCGTAGCGCTGGCGGAGGACCGGCAGCGGCTGTGGCGCCAGCTCAAGCAGACCGCCGGGCTCGAGGTGGCGGATTCAGTGCGCGAGCTGATCGGTTCGGAGCTGGAAGCGGAGTTCCAGCGCAAGGCCGCTGAAATTCGCGCGGGGTACGAGCGCCAGATCGCCGAGCTGCAGCAGAAGTATCCCCAGGTGATCGCGCGCCGGCTGGCAGAGCTGCTGCTCAAGAGCGATGGCAACCGGACCATAACGGAAATCCTGAGCGGCCTGCCTGACGCGCCCGCCGGCGCGCCGGCCAGGCGTTTCGATACCGCGCCGGCCCCGGCACCGGCCCCCGTAGCGGCGGCCGTGGCGGCCGCCCCGCCCCCGGCAGCAGCAGCGGCTCCGGCCGCTGCCGGTAATGGCGTGGCGGTCGAGGAGCCCCTGGTCATCGAGCCCTGGATCGACTCGGCCCGCTGCACCAGCTGCGACGAGTGTACCGGGATCAACCGGAAGCTGTTCGCCTACAACGAGAAGAAGCAGGCCTACATCAAGGACCCGAAGGCCGGCAGCTTCAAGGACCTGGTGACGGCGGCGGAGCGTTGCCCGGTCGCGATCATTCACCCGGGCACGCCGCTCAACCCGAAGGAGAAGGGTCTGGACAAGCTGCTGGCGCGCGCGGCCCGGTTCGCCTGAGATGAGCTGGTTTCTCCACAGCTTCCGCCACGGGGTTCATCCGCCCCAGCTCAAACGGCTGACCGCCCGGCTGCCGATCAGGCGGATGCCGTTCCCGGAAGAGATCGTGCTCCCACTGCGGCAGCATGCCGGGAAGCCGGCCCGGCTGGTGGTGCGGGTGGGTGACCGGGTGGAGCGGGGCGATGCCATCGCCCTGGCCGACGGGCACGTCTCGGTTCCGGTGCATGCCTCGGCGGCGGGAACGGTGACGGCCATCGGACCGTGGCCTCATCCCGACGGCACCTACGACACCGCCGTGCGAATCGCGGTCGAGCGGTACTCGCCGCAGGCCGTGCGGCCCCGGATCATTCCGGAATGGCAGGGGCTTTCGCCGGAGCAGCTGGTCGCCGCCGTCAAGGATGCCGGCGTGGTCGGGCTGGGAGGCGCGGCCTTTCCAGCCCACGTAAAGCTGGCGCCGCCGAGGGACTTTCCGATCGACACGCTGGTGGTGAACGGCTGCGAGTGCGAGCCTTATCTCACCACCGATCACCGCACCATGGCCGAGTATCCCGAGCGGGTGCAGCTCGGCATCCGCATCATGCTGACCAGCCTGGGTGCCCGCCGCGCGGTGATCGGGATCGAATGGAACAAGACCGATGCCATCGACGAGATCCGGCGCACCCTGCCGAACGATCTCGATGTCACGCTGGTACCGCTGCCGGTCAAGTATCCCCAGGGCGCCGAGAAAATGCTGATCAAGGCGCTATTGGAGCGTGAAGTCCCATCGGGCCGCCTTCCGATGCACGTGGGCGTGGTGGTGCAGAACGTGGGGTCGCTCGCCTGCATCGCCGAGGTCTTCGAGACTGGGATGCCCCTGATCGAGCGGGTGGTGACGGTCACCGGCCTGGGCATCGCCGAGCCCGCCAACCTGATCGTGCCGGTCGGCACCAGGCTGCGTGACGTGCTGGCGGCGAGGGGCGGTCTCAAGCCGGATGCCGCCGAAGTGATCTTCGGCGGCCCGATGATGGGCCTGGCGCAGTCCAACTTCGACGTGCCGGTGACCAAGGGGACGACCGGCGTGGTGGTGCTGTCGCAGGAGGAAGTTCGTGACCGCCGGAGCTGGCCCTGCATCCACTGCGGCCGCTGCCTCGACGCCTGTCCCGCCTTTCTCAATCCCCAGCTGCTCGGCGCGCTGGCCCGGGCCGATCGTTATGCGGAGATGCCGGCGCACCACCTGTCGGACTGCATGCTCTGCGGGTGCTGCTCCTACGTGTGTCCGTCGAATATTCCGTTGTCCCAGCTGTTTTCCGCGGCCAAGGCCCGGGTGCGGAAGCTTCCGTCGGTCGCCTGATGAAGGACGCGCCTCCCCTGGTCAGCGCTTCACCCCATCTCGCAACCGGGCACACCACCCAGCGGATCATGTGGACCGTGGTGGCCAGCCTGGTTCCGGTGATCGGCGCGTCGCTCTTCTTCTTCGGCCCCAGCGCGCTGCTGGTGATCGGCGCGGCAACGGCGGGAGCGGTGATCACCGAGCGGATCTTCGGACAGCGGGGCGCGCTGGCCGACGGATCGGGGCTCATCACCGGCCTTTTGCTCGGGCTCACACTCCCCGCGGGATTCCCCATGTGGATGGCGTTCGTCGGGGGAGCCTTCGGGATCGGCTTCGGCAAGCTGGTGTTCGGCGGGCTGGGCCAGAACGTGTTCAACCCGGCGCTGCTGGGCCGCGCGTTCCTCCAGGCCGCATTCCCGGTCGCGATCACGACCTGGCCGGGGCAGCAGGCCCACTGGTGGTCGCTCCGGGGCGACAACTTCGCGCCGCCGCTGATGTCGGCTCGTGCGCCCGACGTGGTGACGGAGGCGACCCCGCTCGGACTGTTGAAGTTCGAAGGGGAGGGCACCGGCGTTCGCGATCTGGTGCTCGGATCCACCGGTGGCTCGCTGGGCGAGACGGCGGGGTTGGTGATCCTGCTCTGCGGGCTCTATCTGGCACTGCGCAATTACCTCAACTGGCGGATCCCGATCGCCGTGATGTTGTCCGC
>DASTEX010000180.1:0-3169 GCA_035709185.1 Gemmatimonadales bacterium | reverse complement strand
ACCCGGCCTTCCCCGCCCTCCTTGACGACGTAGGCGGCGCTGACCTTGGGGTAGACCACGAAATCGAAGTTCTCGCCGAAGGCGCTGTTGTTGTCGACCCGGGCCGCCCCGGTCAGGAACAGCCGGTCCTTGAAGGCCATCTGCTGCTGCATGAAGACGCCGACGGTGGTGTTCTCGACGTAATCGTCGAAGCCGCTCCGGACCGCCGCCGCCGCGACGGTTTCGAGATCGGGAGCAGGGAACTGATCGCCCTGGGCCCAGACGAGATCGGTCCGCCGGCGGTAGAGCTGGGCCCCGACCGAGGAGGTGGAACGCCAGTTGTCGGTCACGTCGAACGCGGCGCTGCCGGAGTAATCGGCCGTGATGTACTGGATGTCGCGCCGCTGCGAGAACTTCAGACCGAGTCGGGCAACTCCCGAGTTGAACTCCACGAACTCGGGAGGCAGATAGCGGTTGAGCTGTTCGCTGCTCTCTTCGGTCTGATCCAGCCCGACGATCAGGCGATGACTGAGCACACTGTTGGGGCGGTGGGTGATCTGCACGCTCCCGGTGTACCGGTTCACCAGCTGCCGGGGCTGACGGAAATACCACTGGTATTCGGGCGGACCGAAGATGAAGCCCCGCCGGCTGGTGTTGACCTGGGCCGGATCGCCGAAAATGGTGGAGAACCAGATCCCGCCGGCGCCCGCCTCGAATGCCTGGTTGATGTCGTTGCGGACGATGCCCAGGCTGGTCCGGATGTCGTATTTCGACGAGGGAGTAATGGACAGGTTCAGGTTGCCGGTGAACCGCTTCTGCTGATTGGTGGGCTCGATGCCCTTATCCCGATCCCAGGTCGTCCCGGCGTAGTAATTGAAGACCGGGTTGCCGCCGGTGATGCTGAGGCTGTATCCCTGCCCGAAGCCGGTGCGGAAGAGCTTGTTGCCCAGCGCCGCCTCCTGCTCCACCGGATTCCAGCTGACCAGCTCGCCATTCACCAGGTTGACCGGCTCGACGATCCGGCCTTCGGGATTCATGAACCACTGCCCGCCCATGCGGACCCCGAACTTGATCTCGGACCGATCGGAGATCTTCCCCCGCTTGGTGATGATCTGGATCACACCGTTGGCCGCTTCGGTGCCATAGAGGGTGGAAGCGGCGGGACCCTTGATGATCTCGATGCTCTCGATCTGGTCGGGATCCAGATCATTGAGCCGGCCGGCGATGCCGGAGCCGAACGCCTGCACCACGATGCCGGTGGAGACGTCGTTGGCCACCCGGACCCCGTCGATGTAGATCAGCGGCTGGTCCGTGAGCGAAAAGCTGTTGACGCCCCGAATTCGGATCCGGGGCGCCGAGCCCACCTGTCCGGTACCGGGGATCACCACCACGCCGGGCGCCCGGCTGTTGATCAGGTTGGACATGTCGGGGGCGGGCGCCAGCTCCTGAGTTTCCGCCGCCCGCACGGTCGTCACCGAGTTCCCCAGGGTGCGCTTCTCGGCCCCGGCCACTGTACCGGTGACGATGATCTCGCCGAGATTCACCGCCATTTCGGTCAGCTGAATCACCAGCTGGGTGTTGCCGACCTGGACCTGCTGCACCAGGGGGCGATAGCCGATGAGCGCCACGTTGAGCGTCACCTGGGCCCCGGTCAGGCCGGTGATCCGGAACCGGCCCCGAGTGTCCGTCCGGGTACCGGCCCCGCCCTCCGCCACCACCTGCACCCGGTCGAGCGGTCGGCCGGATCGGGAGTCGACCACGGTACCGGCTACCTCCTGGGCGAGGGCCTGAAACGACAGCACCGCGAGGAAGGCGCTGCTCAGGCCGAGGACCTTGCTGAGTTTCATGGTTGTGACCTCGTGAAGCGGGCAAAGATTGGCGCCGGAAGTCCGACGCTTGCACACATCGAGGAATACCTTTTTGCATCCAATGTTGGATATGCTAATGCTGTCCCGGGGGGCCCCGCAAGCTACCAGGACCCCGTTTCACCTCTGGAACCGATCACCGCGCGCATCCGCTCGGCCGCGTTCCGCCAGTTGGTGACCACCGCCTGATGGGCCGCCTCAGGAGGACCGCTCCCGATCTTCTCGATAATGACCTCGTGTTCCCTGACCGAGGTCCGGATGGCGTCGAGCAAAGCCGTCTGATATACCCGTACGTAGCGCTCGACCTGAGGTTTTATGGCATCGTGCAGCGCCAGCAGCCTGGAACCGGCACCAGCGTCGACGTACGTGCGGTGGAACTGGGTATCGAGGGCAAAGAGCCGGTCGGGCTCAGGCTGGTGGGACGAACTGGCACGAAGATAGTCGGCATTGAGCCGGGTCAGTCGCCGTACCAGTGCCCGCCGGCGGGGGAGCGGCCGCTGAGCCGCCCTTTCTGCCGCCAGGCCTTCGATGTCGCCCACGATCTCGAACAGCTCGCGGGCATCCTCCACCGTCAGGGGGGTCACCGTCGGCCGGGCCCGTCGGCCCGGTGTGGCGCCGGTCACGTAGCCCTCCTGCTGCAGCCGCTGCAATGCCGCCCGAACGGGCGTACGGCTGGAGCCGAGCCGGAGCGCGGCCTCACTCTCGTGAATGCGCGCGCCCGGCGCCAGGCGGCAGGTCACGATGAGATTGCGGATCTCGACGTAGGCCTGGTGTACCAGGTCGGGCAGGGCGCGTGATGAACCAGAAGCAGGCGGCATGAAATGGGTGGTACGGTTCCGGAATCTACACCTTTGGACAGTCGAAGACAGTCGAAGACAGTCGAAGGCGGTCGAAGGCGGTCGAAGGCGGTCGAAGACGGTCCCCGCCACCCCGCCGCCCCAACAGTTTTCCATCGACTGCCGTACTGCAGTAGATTCGCCGACGCAACTTCCTCCGCAGGAGTTCCTCGCATGAGACGACCGCCCCCGCCCGGGGTGGCGCCGCTGCTGGCGCTCGGGCTCTTCCTGATGCCCTTCGCTTCCCCGGCCGCGCAGCAGGGACCGTGGGCCCTGATCAATGGTCGGATCGAGACGGTGACCCAGGGAGTGATCGAACGCGGGACCATCGTCATTCGCGATGGGCTGGTCACCGCGGTCGGGGCCTCGGTTCCGGTACCGGCCGATGCGCGCATCCTCGACCTGCAGGGCCGCACCGTATCTCCCGGCCTCATTGACCTCATCTCGTCGGCCGGCCTGCCGACCGCCCCCGCTACCACGGGAGGGGCC
>DASTEX010000179.1:0-6645 GCA_035709185.1 Gemmatimonadales bacterium | reverse complement strand
GCGGTCTTCCAGGCCGCTCACCGCGCTGTGCCGTTCCGTTGAAGCCCTGCTAACGGCTAACTGCTATCTGCTAACCGCTAACTGCTAACCGAGAGCTAACGGACGAGGAACGAATGAGCCTGATGACGACGGCGCGGGGCGAAGTCACAGTCATCCGGGTGGACGGGCAGCTCACGGTGGGCAACCGCCAGGAGCTCAAGGCGACGGTGCAGGCCGGCCTGGACGCCGGCGGGCGCAAGTTTCTGCTCGACTGCTCCTCCACCGGGTACATCGACTCCTCGGGGCTGGGCGCCCTGGTCACCATCGCCAAGCGCGTCCGGGAGGCCGGAGGGCAGATCCGTCTGGCCGGTCTCAACGACGACCTCCGGTCGCTGTTCGAGCTCACCAAGCTCGACACGCTCTTCGCCATCTACCCCGGCGTCGAGGAAGCCCTCCAGGGGTACTGAGCGGGTCGATGGCCGACCCCGGTGCGCTCGCGCTCGAACGGCTGCCCGGCCGTCCGGATCACGGATTGGAAGGGGCGCTGGCGCTCAAGCTGCCCAGTGACGTCAGACTGGTCGACACCGTCGTCGAGCTGTTCGCCCGCCACTGCTTCGATGGCCGCCAGGCCAGTCGCCACACCACGTTCCGCCTCCGGGTCGCCCTCGCGGAAGCACTGGCCAACGCGATTCAGTTCGGCAACGAGTGCGATCCGAACAAGATCGTGCAGGTCCACGCCGACCTGTTCGTCGATCATATACGCCTGCAGGTATCGGACGAAGGACCCGGCTTTGATCCTACCCTTGTCCCGGATCCACGCGATCCGGAGATGCTGGAGAGCCCGTGCGGACGCGGACTGTTCATCATCCGCCATCTGGCGGAACGCGTCGAGTTCAACCCGAAGGGGAACACCATCTGGATGATTCTGCCTCGTTCCTGAGGCGGCTGGCGCCCGTCCTGGAGCTCCTCGGCAACATCACACGCTCGCGACTCCGCCTCTGGCAGGCGGATGACGCCGGTCTGCGCCTGGCCGCGGGCGACGACCCCGGATACGTGGTCGAAACCCCGAAGGGCGAAGGCGCGATCACCACCCCCGCGGGCATGAGCTGGTTCACGCCGGTGCCCGAGGCCGAGGGCCTCTGGCTGGAGATCCAGGGCGACGGCGCCCGTCCCACCGGGACGCCCCGGGCCGCGCTGGCGGCTCCCCTGATCGAGATGCTGTTGTCCTCCGAGCGCGACGCCGCGCGGCTCTGGGACGAGCTGACGGTCCGTTATGCGGAGATCGATCTGCTGTACGCCATCAGCGAGATCCTGGGCCAGACCGTGCGGCTGGAGGAGGCCGCCCGGACGATTCTCCGGCAGGTAGCCCGCGTGGTCGGCGCCCGGCGGGCCTCGATCATGGTGTACGACGACGCGGCCAGCGTGCTGCGGGTGGTGGCCTCCCAGGGGTTCGACAAGGGTCACGCGCCGGCCCTGTCGCCCGATGATCCCCAGTCCATCGCGGCCCGGGTCTACCGGGAGCAGCGGGTGATCGGGGGCGACGCCACCCAGGTGTCCGGTCGCCGCGGGGCCGGCCGCCATCCGGTCTACAAGGGCAACGCCTTCCTCAGTGTGCCGATCTGTTATGCGGCCCCGGGATCGCCCGCCCGCACCATTGGCGTGATCAACCTCACCGACTCGCTCGACGGCGACCGCTTCACCCCCCGCGATCGCAAGCTGGTGACGGCCGTCGCCAACCAGATCGGCGCCGCCATCGAAAACGCCCGCCTGGCCGCCCGGGAGCGGGAGCAGCAGCGGCTGGAAGACGAGCTCCAGCTGGCGCACGACCTCCAGCTCAAGCTCATGCCCGAGCCCCACGTGCTGAAGGGCGAGGCCCAGGTGGCGGTGCGGTGCGTGCCGGTCGCGTCGGTCGGGGGCGATTTCTACACCTTCCTCCGGCAGGGCGAAGGGCGGGTGGGCGTCATGCTGGGTGACGTGTCGTCCCACGGCATGTCGGCCGCGCTAATGATGGCGCTGGTACTGTCGGCCGCCGGTATTCACACTGCCGCCGCCGCGGGCCCGGCCGAGACCCTGCACCGGCTGCGCGAAAGCCTGCTGGCCAAGCTGTCCGAAGTGGAGATGTTCGCGACCGCCTTCTACGGCGTGCTCGACCGCACGGCCCGCACCCTGTTCTACGCCAACGCGGGACACCCTCACGCGTTCCGGATCACCCAGGAGGGCAAGGCCGAGCGGCTCGAGGCCACCGCCATGCCGCTCGGGCTCGGCACCTGGGGTCCCATCGCCCAGGCCACCATCAGCTGGGACGTGGAGCACGACCTGCTCTGTCTCTTCACCGACGGCCTGGGCGACGCCGCCGACGCCGAAGGGGTCCGGTTCGGGGAAGCCCGGCTGCTCACCCGGATCACGGCGTTGCGCGACCGTCCGCCGGAAGAGATCGTCGACGCGGTCATGACCGAAGTGGATCGTCACTCGGCGGCGCCCGCCGACGACCGTACGCTCCTGGTCATGCGCTTCTGACGTGCCCCGGCCCCGGCGCCGTTTCGGGCAGCACTTCCTCACCAACACCAGGATCCTCGACCGGATTGCGGAGGCGCTCGACCCCGCGCCGGGAGATCTCGTGCTGGAGATCGGGCCGGGACACGGCGCGCTGACCCGCGCGCTGCTCGACCGGGGCGCCGGCGTCGTCGCCATCGAAATCGATCGCGACCTGGCCCCGGCGCTGCGCGCCAGTTTCCCCGACATCCGCGTCGTCGAAGGTGACGCCCTCGAGCTCGACTGGCACGCGCTGGTGCAGGGTCCGCAGGGCATGATGCCGGTGCGCTGGCACGTCACCGGAAACATCCCCTACAACATCACGTCGCCCCTGATTGACAAGGCGATGACGCCGCCCCGTCCGTTCCGCATCGTGTTCCTGGTGCAGAAGGAAGTGGCCGACCGGGTGACGGCAACGCCGGGCACCGGGGAATACGGCGCCCTCACGGTGGGAGTGCAGTCGGTGACGAAGGCCGAGCGGCTCTTCACCGTGCCCGCAGGCGCCTTTCATCCGGCTCCGCGAGTGGACTCGGCGGTGATCCGGCTGACGCCGCTGGCTCAGCCGTTGATCGCGGATGACGCCGTGACGGCGTTCCGGAGCACGGTGACGGGACTCTTCGGCTTCCGGCGAAAACAGCTGGGGCGGGGGATCCGGGAACTCACGGGCTGGTCGGCCGAGGCGGCGACAGCGGTGCTGGAGAAGGAAGGGATCGACCCCACGCTCCGGCCCGAGGTTCTGACCCCCGCGCAATTCGCCTCGTTGCACCGCGCGCTCGTTGACGGAGGATTTGCAGTCCGCTAGGTTTGTGAAAGTTTTCACAACCTATCAATGCGCAAGATCGCCGATTCAACCGTCCGACGGCTGTCGTTGTACCTCCGCTATCTCGAAGAGTTCGAGACTGAAGGCCAGGCCACGGTCAGCTCCGAGGCGCTGGCCACCCGGGGCGGCACCACCTCGGCGCAGGTGCGCAAGGACCTGTCCTTCTTCGGCTCGTTCGGCAAGCGCGGGTTGGGCTATCCCGTGGCCGAGCTGGGCACGAAGCTGCGCGACATTCTGGGGCTCAGCCGGCGGTACCGGCTGGTGGTGATCGGCGCCGGCAAGATCGGCAGCGCCCTGGTCCAGTACCGCGGCTTTCGCCAACGCGGTTTCGACATCGTGGGGCTGTTCGACAACGACTCCGCCAAGATCGGCTCCACCTACGATGGTCTCCCGGTGCGCGACGTCGCCGAGCTGGAGCAGGCGCTGGCCAACGAACGGCCCGATATCGGCGTGATCGTGGTCCCGGGCGACCAGGCCCAGACGGTGGCCGACCGGCTGGTCCGGGGTGGAGTCAAGGCGATTCTCAACTTCGCACCCGCTCCCCTCCAGGTCCCCGAGGATGTGTCGCTCAAGAACGTGAACCTGGCGCTGGAACTGGAAGCCCTCTCCTTCGCGCTGGCGAGCCAGCGCCATTGACGATTGACGATTGACTATTGACGATTAAGGCACGGCTGGTCGCTTCGATCGGCCGGCTCCGTCCGTAATCGTCAATCGTCAACCGACAATCGGCAATTGATAGACGCCTTTCCCGAGACGACGCTGCTGGACCGTGCGCTGGCCCAGCTGGCGCATCAACCGCGCAGCGCCGATGAGCTGGCGCGGGAGGTCCTGGGGCTCCGGAATGCTCCCTCGGCCGTGGCCTCCCGCCTGGCGGCGGCGCTGCTGGGCGGGGATCCGCGCGCCGGCCAGCTGCCCGATGGTCGCTGGGCCCTGGTGGCCGCGGCCAGCGGCTCCCCCTGCCTCGACGAATGCGCCTTTGCGGTAGTGGACGTGGAGACCACCGGGTCCCGGACGTTAGGCGACCGGGTGCTGGAGGTCGGGATCGTGGTGGTGCACGGCGCCCGGCGGGAGATGGTGCTGGACCGGCTGGTCAATCCCGGCCGCCCCATTCCCGGCGTGGTGAGCGGGATTACCCGGATCACCAACGACCAGGTGTGCGACGCGCCCCCGTTCGACGAGATCGCCGACGACGTGCTGGCCGCGCTCTCCGGACGGATCTTCGTGGCCCACAACGTCCGGTTCGACTGGGGCTTCGTGTCGGCCGAGCTCAAGCGGACCCGCGGCCTGGTGCTCAACGGCCCGCGGCTCTGCACCGCCCGGCTGGCGCGCCGGCTGGTGCCGGTGGCGGAGTCCTGCGGGCTGGACTGGCTGACCCAGTATTTCGATCTCGGCAACCCGGCGCGGCACCGGGCCGGGGGCGACGCCTGGGCTACGGCGCAACTGCTGCTGCGGCTGCTCGACCTGGCGCGGGAGAAAGGGGCCCGTACCCTTCAGGATCTCGAAGCCCTGCAGGTCCGCAAGCGGCGCAAGCGCCGGAGGAAGAAGCGGAACCCCTTTCCCCATTGACGATTGACGATTGACAATTGACGATTACTTACGCCTCTCGATAACCCCGAAGTGCGCGCCGCAGACGGGACCACATCGGTCAATTGTCAATCGTCAATTGTCAATCGCCAATGAACCTGCTTTACAGTTTTTCGGTCGGAGGGCTCAAGTGCCATGCGCTGGAAGGCGGCCTCCAGCGGCTGGACGGCGGCGCCATGTTCGGCGTGGTGCCCAAGCCGCTGTGGCAGCGCCGGATCGCGCCCGATGAGCGCAACCGGATTCCGCTCGGGCTCCGCTGTCTGCTGGTGGAGCATCCGGTCGGCCTGGTGCTGATCGACAGCGGCATCGGCAACAAGGAAGACACCAAGTTCCGCGAAATCTACGGGGTCGAGAACCAGGGGAAGCAGGGCGCCACCCAGCTGGAAGACGCCATGCTGGCCGCGGGCTACCGGCCGGAGGACGTGGAGCTGGTGATCAATACCCATCTCCACTTTGATCATGCGGGGGGGAATACCCGTACCGGCGGGCAGGCGGGCGGGCGGGCAGGCGGGCAGGATGAGACGAGTTCGGAACCCAGCCCGTCCGACCGTCAGACCGTTCGACCGACTTTCGCGAACGCCACCTATGTGGTACAGAAAGCCGAGCTGGAATTCGCCCGCCACACCAACGAACGCACTCGCGCCAGTTATCTCCCGCACAATTTCGAGCCGATCGCGGCGGCAGGGAAATGGCGGCTGGTCGAAGGTGAAGGGGAGATCGTGCCGGGGATTTCCGCCCGGCTCACCCCGGGCCACGTTCCCTGGCACCAGAGCATCGTGGTCCACGACCGGGGCGAGACCGCGGTCTTTCTGGGTGATGTTACGCCCACTTCCGCTCACCTGCCGCTGCCGTGGATAATGGGGTACGACCTGGAACCGCTCCGGACCCTGGAGAGCAAGCGGGCGCTGTTAGGCGAGGCGGCGGCCAACGGGTGGCTCCTCATCTTCGAGCACGATCCCGAGGTGATCATGGGCCGGGCCGCGCGCGGGGGCCGTGAGACCGAACTGATCGAGCCGGTGAAAGTGACCCGGGCATGACCGCAGCCCTTACGGATCTCACCCTTTCGGTAGCCGGACGGGGCGAAGTCTCGGCCGTCGCCCTGCGCCCGCCGGACTGCCGGTTCTTTCTGGTGCTGGGCCATGGGGCCGGCGCCGGGATGCACCATCCCTTCATGGAGAACCTGGCGCACGCGCTGTCCGACCGGGGTATCGGCACTCTGCGCTACCAGTTCGGCTACGTCGAGCGGGGGCTTCGGCGTCCCGACCCGGCCCACATTCTCCAGTCCACCGTGCGCGCCGCCGTGAACTCGGCGGGCCTGATCGCCCGCGACCTGCCACTCTTTGCCGGCGGCAAGTCCATGGGCGGCCGGATGACCTCGCAGGCCCAGGCGGAGAAGCCTTTCCAGGGACTCAAGGGAATCGTGTTCTACGGCTTTCCGCTCCACCCCATCGGCCAGCCGGCCAGCAGCCGGGGGGAGCACCTGGACCGGGTCCGGCTTCCCTTGCTCTTCTTCCAGGGCACCCGGGACCGCCTGGCCCAGCGTTCCCTCCTGTTGCCGGTTCTCGAACGACTCGGCCCAGCGGCCCAGGTGGAGTGGCTGGAGGAGGCTGATCATGAATTCACTTTGCCCAGACGCTCAGGCATGGATCGCGAAGCGGTGGGGCGTTGGTTGGCTGATAGGACGCTGGGGTGGATGGAAAGGGTGAGCGGCTAACTGTGAACTATCAGCT
>DASTEX010000178.1:0-4886 GCA_035709185.1 Gemmatimonadales bacterium | reverse complement strand
GTCCCCAGCCGGGCCGGGATCAGTCATTCGCCCCGCGAGTTTACCCAGCCGGAGCAAGTGACCAACGGGGCCAACGTGCTGCTGCACTCGGTGCTGGCGGCGGACTAGGGTCGGAAGGGTCGGAAGAGTCGGAATCGTAGGAAGCATCTACCTGGGAGGGCCTGAAGTTCGGAAGTGGACGTTCCGACCCTTCCGACTCTTTCCGACCCTTCCGACCCCTTCGTGGCCTCAACAGAATGGAAAATCGTCCCGTACCAGAGTTACTTCCCGGTACTGCATTCATCACAACGAGGACAGAACGATGACAGCTCGACGCTTGAGGGCGGCGGCAACCCTCCTGGTGCTGGCCGGTTGCAGCCAGGCGAATCCTGCTCCCGCACCCCGGCCAGAGGGTGAGCCGGCCGGACGGGCCGGCCCACCGGGGGCCCAGACCCCGGAACCGGGCGGCCAGCAGGACACCACCCGGCGGGCCGGCCAGGCGCCGGGCGGTGAGCCCGCTCCCCGACCCTACAATCGTGTCATCACCGCCCAGGCACAGACCCGTACGGGCCTGTTCAAGACCCATCAGATCGGCACGCGTCTCTATTTCGAGATTCCCCGGTCGGCGCTGAACCGGGAGATGTTGCTGGTGCCGCGGGCCACCCGGGTGCCGGTGAATATGGGGTATGGCGGACAGCAGATCGCGGCCAGCCGGGTGCTGCGCTGGGAACGGGTGGGGCACCGGGTGCTGGTCCGGAGCGTGTCCTACCAGACCGTGGCGGACTCGACGCACCCGATCTATACCGCCGTGCGGAATTCCAATAACGACCTGATCCTCGGCGCGTTTAACGTGGAGGCCTACGGCCCGGACAGCGCGGCGGTGATCGAGGTCACTCGCTTCTACACTGCGCCGCCGCCGGAGATCGGCCCCGGCACGCGGGTGCGGACCCCACCCGACGCCAGCCGGTCGTTCATCGAGCGCGTGCTGGCCTTCCCGGAGAACGTGGAAGTCGAAGCGACGATCACCTATCCGCCGCCGCCAACCGGCGGTCCCCCGACGCCGGTCAACCCCTTTGCCCCCTCGGCGACCGGGACCGCCACCATCGTAATGCACTGGAGCATGGTGAGGCTGCCGGAGCATCCGATGATGCCGCGGCTGGCGGACAAGCGGATCGGCATTTTCACCCTCCAGCAGATCGACTACGGCCGCCCCGAACAGCGAGCCGAAACCCGGAATTATCTGGTTCGGTGGCGGCTGGAGAAGAAGGACCCCAACGCGGCGATCTCCGAACCGGTCAAACCCATCACCTATTACGTGGATCCGGCGACCCCCGACTGGCTCAAGCCCTACGTGAAGCGGGGCATCGAACAGTGGCAGGTGGCGTTCGAGGCCGCCGGGTTCCGCCGGGCCATCGTGGCGGCCGATCCGCCATCGAAGCAGCAAGATCCCGATTGGGCGCCGGAAGACGCCCGCTATTCCGTGGTGCGGTGGCTGCCCTCGACCATCGAGAACGCCCAGGGTCCCAACGTGCATGACCCCCGGACCGGGGAGATCCTCGAGTCCGACATCTACATGTACCACAACATCATGAATCTCCAGCGCACCTGGTACTTCACCCAGGTGGGCCACCTCGATCCCCGGGCGCGGATGTGGCCCATGCCCGATTCGCTGATGGGCCGGCTGGTCGAGTTCGTGGTGGCGCACGAGGTGGGACACACGCTGGGGTACCAGCACGACCAGAAGGGCAGCTCCACCTACCCGGTGGATTCCCTCCGCAGCCGAACCTGGGTGAGCCGGATGGGACACGCGCCGTCCATCATGGACTACTCCCGCTTCAACTACGTGGCCCAGCCCGAGGACAGCATCGCGCTGGAAGATCTGGTCCCGCGGATCGGACCGTGGGACCAGTACGTGACCCGCTGGGGCTATACCCCCATCCCCGGCGCGCGGACGCCGGATGACGAATGGAAGACGCTGGACCGGTGGTCCCGGGAACAGGATTCGGTGCCGTGGTACCGGTTCAACCTGTTCGATTCACGCGGCGCCGATCCGGGCGATCACTCCGAGGCGGTGGGTGACGCCGACCCGGTAAAGGCGACCGGATGGGGCATCCGGTCGATCAAGCAGATCGTACCGCTGCTGGTGCCGGCCACGGTCCACGAAGGGTACGATTACGACGATCTGGACCTGATGTTCACCCGTCTCATGGGACAGTGGGCCACCGAACTCCGTCACGTGGCCATGATGGTGGGAGGCGCCAACGCCCAGGAGAAATACGCCGGGCAGGATGGCCTCCGGTATCAGCCATGGCCTCGCGCCCGCCAGAAGGAGGCGGTGCGTTTCCTCAATGAGAATGCGTTCGCCACCCCCACCTTCTTCCTCCGCGGAGAAATCCTCCGGAACATCGAGGTGGAGGGCGCCCTGCGCCGGGTGAACAACGCGCAGTCAAGCGTGCTGAACGCCCTCTTCAACGACCGGCGGCTGGAACGGCTCATCGAGTTCGAAGCCACGGCGGAGAATCGGCGGGACGCCTATCCGCTGACGGAGTTCCTGGCCGACGTCCGTTCCGGCATCTGGAGTGAGCTGAGCCGCTCCAGCGTGACGATCGATCCCTACCGGCGCGAGCTGCAGCGGAGCTACCTGGCCGCGGCCCGACTCAAGGTGAATCCGCCGCCCTTCACCCCGCCCCAGGGCATTCCGCCCCAGTTCCTGCAGCAGATCGGTCCCGCGCGGTCCACCAGTGACATCCGGGCCGCGTTCCGGGCGGAGCTGCGGGCGATCGACGCCGAGGCCCGGAGCGGGATCTCGCGGGCGGGTGACCGGATCACCCGGGCCCACCTGGAAGACGTGCGGGATCAGATCGCGAAAATTCTCGATCCGGATGCATGAACCGCAAGTGTAGAGTGCAGATTACAGAATGCAGAGTGCAGAGTGCAGATTGCAGAAGTGTCCGTTACCGATGTCTAAATCGGAACACTTCTACAATCTGCACTCTGCAATCTGCAATCTGCAATCGATTCACCTCGACCGATTCAGTACTTCTTCTTCGGTAAGACCGTACAGCGGCGGGCCCTTCGCACCCAGCAGCGACAGCATCAGGTAGATCTGGCCCCGGTGATGGGACTCGTGCTCCACCATCGCCCGGAGCCATTTCCAGGTGGTGATCGGGGTTTCGGCCGGGGTCAGACATTTCCCGGCCAGCTGCTCGGGCGTCAGGCTCCGGAAAATGTCGACCGCTTCGAGGTGGCAGCGATCGAGATAGCTCATGACCTCGTCATAGCCCTCGGCCAGGGTCCGCCCGTGTCCCGGATAGGCGCTCCGGCGGCCGGCCACCGTCTCGGCGTACATCCCGCGCTCGATGCCGCCCAGGTGGCGCAGGATATCGCCGAAGGACCATCGCCCCGGTCCCGGCGCCCATTCGAGCTGACCGGGCGGTATCACGGCTGCCACCCGGAGAGTCCGACCGCGGACCGATTCCCAGTAGTCGAGAAAGGTGGGAAGTTGGCGGATTTCCATGTCAGGAGCCCGGCAGCGCCGCTCCCGCGCTCACGCCGCTCGGTGCCGTCGAAGGGCGCACCCGCTGCAACCGGCGGGCAGCTTCCTGGAGCAGGTCGTCGGTTTTGCAGAACGCGAACCGGATCAGCCGCCGTCCCAGCTCGGGCTCGCTGAAGAAGCTCGATCCCGGTACCGGCGCGACGCCGATCTCGGCGGTTAGCCACTGGCTGAAAGCGGTGTCGGACAGGTCGGAAAGGGCGGAAAAGTCACAGAGAACGTAATACGCGCCTTCGGGCGGAATGCACTTGAAACCCGCCTCCTGGAGCGCGCCGACCAGCAGGTCCCGCCGCTGCCGGTACGCCTGCGCCATGTCGGTGTAATACGTCGGCGGCAGCTGCTCCAGCGCCACGGCGATCGCCTCCTGGAGCGGGGCCGGGGCGCCCACGGTGAGAAAGTCGTGGACCTTGCGGATCGCGTCGCTCACGGCGGCCGGCGCGATGATCCAGCCGATCCGCCACCCGGTCACACTGAAGGTCTTCGAGGCGCCGCTGATGGTGATGGTGCGATCGCTCATGCCGGGCAGCGTGGCGATGGGGATGTGCTCGCCCTCGTATCGGATGTGCTCGTAGATCTCGTCAGTGACGGCGTAAGCATTGTACCGCTGGCAGAGCGCGGCGACGCCCTCGAGCTCCCGCCGGTTCAACACCCGGCCGGCCGGGTTGTTGGGTGTGTTGAGAATGATGGCCCGGGTGCGGGGCGAGCAGGCGGCGGCCAGTCGATCCAGATCCAGCGGATCGCCCGGCTGGAGCGGCACGTACACCGGTTTGGCCTCACACAGAATCGCGTCGGGTCCATAGTTCTCGTAGAACGGCTCCATCACGATGACTTCATCGCCCGGGTCGACGATGGCGAGCAGGGTCGAAGCCATGGCCTCGGTAGCGCCGCAGGTCACCGTGAGATGGCCCTGCGGATCCACCGCCATGCCGTACCAGTCGTGGTAGCGTGCGGCCAGGGCTTCCCGCAACCGCCGCGCTCCCCAGGTGATGGCGTACTGGTTGATGTCGTCCCGGATGGCCCGGGCCGCGGCCTCCTTGAGGACGTCCGGCGTGGCGAAGTTGGGAAATCCCTGGGCGAGATTGATGGCGTCGTGCTGCTGGGCCAGCCGGGTCATCCCGCGGATGACCGACTCGGTGAAACGGTGGGTCCGTCTGGCAGTGGGAAGCATGCTCCAATCTAGTCGTTAGTCGTTGGTCACTGGTCGCCAGCCCACCCTTCCACCCCCAGCGCGCCACCGCGCGCCCCGGAACCCGTCTCGGGTCCCGGGATGGGGCGCAGACCAGCGTCCGGCGACCAGCGACCAGCGACCAGCGAGCGACTAGCGACTCGCGTAAGCGTACAAATACCCGGCATC
>DASTEX010000177.1:0-3440 GCA_035709185.1 Gemmatimonadales bacterium | reverse complement strand
CGCTGCTGGAGGTCAAGATCCGGGCCGGCCGGATGGGGAATGCCCAGGCATTCATGGAGTTTAGACACCCGGAGTGAACCAAAAGGTCACATGCGGGTGAAGTGGGGTTTCCTGGGCGCGGTCCAGCGCGAACAAGCTCCGGGGATACGGCGTGAGCGCGAGATCGTGGGCGTGGTGGAAGACGTAGCTGTCCGGCCGCCCGGGCTAGCGGGTCCGGATGGTGATGTCGCCGTTCACCGTCCGGACGCTCACGACTCCGCCTCCCTGTCCCACCTGACCCTCGGCGCGCACGTAGCGGCGCGGGGTGCCCTGGCGGTCATCCCAGCGTTCGGTCTCCTCCCGCTCGAGCGAGAGCTCGGTGTCGATCCGGGTCCGCCGGCCAAAGTTTCGGGTATACGCCGTCTCGAGCTCGAAGCGCGCGGGAACTCCGGCCGGCCAGTCGATCACCACATCGCCCACGCCGGCCGTGACTTCCACCGACTGGCTCTGGCCCGACGCCTGGACGATGGTGATCCGGACCTCGCCCGCCCCGGTTCCGGCCCGCACCGATCCCGCTACCGGACCGATGGTGATGTCCCCTCCGCCGGTGCTCACGCTCACCATTCCGCGGGAGGCGCCGATGCGAACGTCGCCGCCCCCGGTTTTGGCGTCGAGGCCGTCAGGTGCGCCATCCAGTACGATGTCGCCGCCGGCCTTGCGAATGTGCAGCACACCGGCCGATCCCTCGGACACCGTGATCCGGTCGCCCGCGATCTTCACCTGGCCCAGGTCGCCCTTGCGATCGGTCCCGGTCTCGGAATAGATGACGGGTCCGCTGCCGGACGATCCTCTGATTCCGCCCGTTACCCGCGAGAAGCGAACCTGGCCGCCGCCGGTTTGGACTCGACCTTCGAGGTCCGAATCGGAGACCTCGATGTCACCGCCCCCGGTGGAGAGGCGGGCTTCGCCCCGGGTCCGGCTGAGCTGCAGGTCGCCGCCGCCGGTTTCGCCCCGGAACGTCCCCTCGACCCGGGTGATGGTGATCCCGCCGCCGGCCGACTCCAGCCTGACGTCGTAGCGCAGCGGCACCATGATCTCGAAATCGTGAGCGGTGGAGAAGTTCCCTCGCGACCGCGTGGGCTGGGACCGAACCAGAATGCCGCTGCCGGTGCGCGCGATCTCGATCCGCGTTTCCCGCCAGTCGGATCCCGCCAGCCGCGCCCGCAGGCGAACCTCTGGGCGATCCCATCCTTCGATTCGGACGTCACCCCCGGTTTCGAGCTCGAGCTCGAGCGTCTCGCCCGAACTGGCCGCTAGCGTTCGCTCGATCACCGAATCAGCGGATGGGAGTGGAAGCGGCACCGCCAGAATCGCCTGGGACGAGAGCGGGTCGAGAACGTCCCTGGAGGAGCGATCCAGGTCGGGGCGCGCGGCGGCTCCCGGCAGGGTCACTCCGGCCAGGGCGATCCAGGCCATGAGGGTGACCCGATGGGGCGGTGCTCTTCGTTCGCGCTGCTCGTCGAGGGCGGCCACCAGCCGGCCCTCCAGCTCCGAATGGCGCGCCATGCCGATCGCAACCATCCCCGCCTGGCGCAGGCCGCGGGAGCGTCGAGCGATCTCCAGCAAATGGGCGGCATAGTCGGGACCCCGGGTTCCCCGAACCAGCACATGATCATCGGCCGCCCGTTCACTCTCGATGGTCTGGCGCCGGAACGCAGCCCACAATAGCGGATGGAACCAGTAGAGCGCGCAGGCGATCACCCCGATCAGGCGAGCCAGGTGATCCCCCCGCGCGGAGTGGGCCAGCTCGTGATCCAGCACGACCCGACGCCTTTCTTCATCCCAGTCACGTGCGTCCGTCGGAAGGGCGATAACCGGCCGCCGGAGCCCCCAGGTGATGGGTGATCCGACCCGGCCGGATTGAATCAACCGGACCGGAGCGGAAACCCGGGTATCGGCCTTGACCCTTTCCAGCAATGCACGCCAGTCAGGCGTGGTGAGTTCGATCCCGGTTCGCGCCAGTCGCCGGAGTGCCACCTGCCCCATGGCATACCACCCCAGCACCAGAAGGACTCCGCCGAGGTACACCAGCGGCAGCAGGTCAGGCAGGTCGAATCGGCCGAGGGGCCGGGATGCGCTCCGGGAACCCACTGGCAGGGGTTGCTGAGTGACGATTGGCTCCTGATGCCGGGCGCTGAGCGCGTCGGGTCGGGATGGGAACGGTGCTGTCCGGGTCGGCAGCGGACCGGGGTTCCGGAGCCAGCCGGCTGGTATCCGGATGTCGAGCGATGGCAGGAGCGGTTCCGCGACAGCCAGGCCCACGCTCCCGGCCAGAGCCAGAGTCCAGATCAGATGGCGCAGGGCGGCGGACCCTCTTCGAAGCAGGCCGGTGAGGCCGAACCCGAGCAGAATCAGCAGCGTGACTTTCAGGATGATCATGAGCGGCTTCCCTTCCGCCGTTTGGCTTCAATCAATCGCGACAGGCGGTCCAGCTCGTCATCAGTCAGCGGTGACTCGGCGGCCCCCAGCAGGGCGGACACCGCCGTGACCATGGATCCGTCAAAGAAGGTGCTGAGCATGTGACGCGCGGCGGAGCGCCGGAGTTGCGCCGGGTTGGCGGTCGGACGGTACTGGTGGCGGGGGCCGTCCCACTGATGGGTAACGAACCCCTTGGTTTCGAGCAGTCGCAGCATGCTCCGCACCGAGGAATAGCTGGGCGGATCCGGCAGCGCCTCGCGTACTTCTGCCGCCGTGGCCTGCCCCTCCCGGAACAGCACGTCCATGATCTGTCGTTCGCGCCGTCCCAGCGATTCATAGGGGCTGGCCATGCCCGGGCTCCCGAGTGGTGCTGCTGGATCCACCTTGTGCTAGTACATCAGCAGTGTGCTGATACACTAGCACCTCACCCGGTCACTGGTCAAGGCTGCCGGGTTCAGGTCTTTATTCGAGTGCCACCCTCGCCCGGGAGCGAAACTCTTCCGCACGGGGCTCGCAGGCGCCAGCTGGCTCGAGGTCAGCACTCGTGTCTTCAACAATGAGGACGAAGATGTTTCCCATGGAAGTCCTTGCCCCGGTCTTTGGTTTCGTGACGATCATTGCCGCCGTGACGACGGGTATCATCGCGATCCGCCGGTTTTCCCCCCGCCAGCACCCGCTGGACAGCGCGGAGCGGCAGATGCTCGAAGATCTCCAGAACCAGGTGGCCGAGCTCGATGGGGTGAAGCAGCGTCTGGCCGAGCTGGAAGAGCGGGTTGACTTCGCGGAACGCCTGCTGGCCAGGCCGCGCGAGGGGCCCTCGGCAGAGTCCCGGTGACGAATTGGCAGCGCTACGGCGACAATGGCACAGCACTCCCCAATCGAGGGCCTGGTCAGCGCGCCGGGTCGAGCCGCCAGCGTCCGTAGGCCGTCACTCCGGGCGTGACCGGAGCTGATCCTGAAAATGCTCGCAACTCCCGGGCCTC
>DASTEX010000176.1:0-4363 GCA_035709185.1 Gemmatimonadales bacterium | reverse complement strand
CTGGTCCGATAGTGCCCGGTCAATGGTGGGCGCGGCCCGCCGGTCTTCCAGGGAGCCCAGCGCATCGATCACCGCCCGCCGGACTTCGGGGTCCTCGTCCCGGGCCGCGTTCATCAGGTCAACCACGGCCCGGGTATCCTCGATGCTGCCTAACGCATCTGCCGCGGCTCGCCGGATCTCGGGGTCCTGGTCCTTGAGGGCGGGAATCAGGGCCGGCACCACCGACTTGTCTTCGATCGAGCCCAGCGCATCGATCACGGCCCGGCGAAGCTCCGGCTGCTCGTTTCGCCGAAGCGCTTCCACCAGGGCCGGCACGGCCCGGGGGTCTTCGATCGAGCCCAGCGCCTCGGCGGCGGCCCGGCGTACTTCGGCGTCGGCGTCACTCCGCAACGCGTCCGAGAGAGCCGGTACCGCCCGCCCGTCCTCGATCTGGCCCAGGGCCCAGGCGGCGTTGCGCCGCACCTCGGCGTCGGTATCGCGCCGGAGCGCCTCCATCAGAGCCCGGACGGCCAGCGTATCGCGCATCGAGCCCAGCGCCTGGGCCGCCGCCGCCCGCACCGATGCCACCGGGTCATTGAGGGCACCGGCCAGGAGCTCGAGCGACTCCCGGTCACCACTCTGTTGAACCGGGGCATATTCCTCGTCCGTCTCGTCCATCTGGCGCGGCGAAGCCGCAGGCGCGCTGGCGGCCGCGATCGGCAGGATTGCCGATACGCTGAACAGGATCCCCACCATCGCCGCACGCAGTCGGGGCATGTGTCTGACTCCCTTCGATTCGAGAATGGCCAGCAGCCGCCCCTCGAACTCGGAGCGGATAGCCATCGGCAACACCGCAACCGGAGCCCGGCCGATCGGCGAGCTCTGAACGATCTCCAGCAGATGACCCGCGTACTCGGACGGCCGGGCGCCGCTGCCGATGACGAGGTCGTCGCATGCCTGTTCCGCGTCGGCCCGCTGCCGCCGCGCGGCGATCCAGACGAGGGGATTGAACCAGTGGATCATGCAGGCGGCCTGGCCGAACAGATGAGCCACGAGGTCCCGTCGCTTGAGGTGGGCCAGCTCATGCAGCAGCACCACTTCACGCCGGTCGGGAGACCAGTCCCGGGCACTGGGCGGAAGCAGAATCACCGGGCGCAGCCAGCCCGCTATGCAGGGAATGGAGATGCGCTCGGTCATCAGCAGGCGCGGCTGGACATTGAGGCCCAGCCGCTCGCAGCCCCGCGCCAGTTGCTGGTGCCAGTCGGACGTCTCCAACGGCCGGGCCCGGCGGGAAATCCGGGCCAGGGCCACAAAGCTGCCCAGAAGCCGAAGGCCGAGAAGTGCAGCAACACTCAACCACAAAAGCGGCGCGAGACCGGTCAACGTGATCGATTTGCTGGAGGCGGTAGCCACCGGCTCCGATGGAGTGAGCGGGACCTGACCCGGATCAGGGCTTTCGTTAACGGTGGGGCCCCCGTCGGTTACCCGGCCTGCCAGCGGTTCGGCCGGTTCAACGTTGCCACGCGGCGCCGGGATCAGGGGCAACTGCAGCGGCATCACCCGTACCAGGAGCGGGGCCAGCAGCGCGGCGGCCAGGGCAAGGGTCCACGCCAAGTGCCGGAGCGCCGCCGGCCTGCGGCTCACGGTCCGGACCAGCAGCCCGCCTAACAGAATCAGCGCGGACACCCGCAGCCCGGTGTCGGTCAGCCAATCGAGCGACATCATCGTCCCTCCTCCCGAGCGCGCCTGATCCGCTCGGCCAGTTGCGCCAGGCGTTCAGGGGGCAATCGCTCCTCGGGGAGCTGCACCAGCGCCATGACGGCCTGCTCCACCGATCCGCCGAAGAACGTATCCACCAGCTGTTGCAGTGCGGTCCGGCTGGCGCGCTCCGCCGGCACCGCCGGGACGTACACATATCGGGGCCCGTCCTGTTCGTGGCTCAGGAACCCCTTGTCTTCCAGCTTCCCCAGCATGGCCCGCACAGCGGAATAGGTCGGCGGATCGGGCAGCCGGCTGTGGACGTCGTTGACCGACGCCCGCCCGAGCTGGTAGACGATTTCGATGATCTGGCGCTCGCGGCGGCCCACGTCCAGTGGGTTGGGCCGGGCGGAGCGGGAGGGACGGCCGGAAATCATATGCTACCTCAGTAGCAGTGTGCTACTAGGGTAGCACCCACCGCCGTTACCGTCAAGAACCGGCCTGTCTTCGACTTTCTTCGACCGTCTTCGACCATCTTCGACCGTCTTCGACCATGGAGGTATCTTCGTCCAAGTGACCGAGCGCCTGTATTTCAACGACCCCTACCTCACAGGGTTTTCCGCCCGGGTGACGGCAGAGCGGGACCAGCAGGGCCGTCCGGCCGTCGCCCTCGACCGGTCGGCCTTCTACCCCGAAGGGGGCGGTCAGCCCGCCGACCGCGGCATGCTGAATGAAGTGCCGGTGCTCGACGTCCAGGCGGACGATGCCGGCACCGTCTGGCACCTTCTGTCGGGGCCGTTAGGCGACGAGATGGTCCAGGGGCAGGTGGATTGGCCCCGCCGCTTCGACCACATGCAGCAGCACCACGGCCAGCACCTGCTCTCGGCCGCATTCGAGGAGCTCTTCCGGCTCCATACCGTCTCGTTTCACCTGGGGCCCGAATCGGCGACCATCGACCTCGACGGTGATCCCTCCGAGGACCAGATGCTCGCCGCCGAGTCGCGGACCAATGAGGTGATTTGGGAGGACCGGCCGGTCACCGCGCGCTTGGTCTCGCGCGAAGAGCTCGCGAGCCTCCCGCTACGAAAGCCGCCGGCGGTGGAAGGGCCGATCCGGGTGGTTTCGGTGCCGGAGTTCGACCATTCCGCCTGCGGGGGCACGCACCCCCGCTCCACCGGCGCGGTCGGTCTGCTGCACCTGCGCCGGAAGGAACGCCGCGGTAACGAAACCCGGATCGAGTTCGTGTGTGGGGGCCGGGCCCTGCGCGATCTCCGGATCCGGGGCGGCCTGCTCACCCGGCTCGGCACGATGTTCACCGCCGGGATGGACGATCTCGAAGCGGCCGTGCTCCGGTTACGGCAGAATGAGGAGTCGACCAGGAGACGGCTGGGACAGGTCACCGAACGGCTGCTCGGGTTCGAAGCCCGGGAGCTGGTTCAGCAGGCGGCCGCAGGCAACTCCCGGATCGTGCGGCTGATCCGGGAAGACCTGACCCTCGACGAAGCCCGCTTGCTGGCCCGGCTGGTGGCCGAGCTCGGCGCGATCGCGGTTGTCGGAGTGAAGGGAGAGAAGAGCCAGCTCGTCATGGCTCGTGATCCGGGCGCGGCCGGTCCCGACTGCGGCCGGATCGTGCGCGAGGCCCTGAAGCAGTTCGGGGGTCGAGGCGGAGGGCAGCCGATGGCCGCCCAGGGCGGCGTCCCTGATGCGACCCATCTGGAACGGGCTGTTAACACGGTGGCAGACATGGTGGAGGCGTAGGAACTTTTCCTGGGGTATCGGTGTTGGAATCAATCCAACCCTCAGGAGTTGATTCCAACATGCTGTTCCGAATTGTCACTCTCGCTGCCGTTGCCACGCTGACCACTACGGTTCCGGTGTTCTCGCAATCGGCCTCCGCTTCCATGTCCGACAACCTGGCCATGAAGGTGCTGGTCAACAAGGACCGGAGCGGGCTGGCGCTGCAGGGATACGATCCGGTGGCCTTCTTCACGCAGAACCGTCCGGTGGCCGGCTCACCCGATATCACGGCTTCGCACCAGGGAGCCACCTACCGCTTCAGCAGCATCGACAACAAGAAGGTGTTCGAGCAGGAGCCGGACAAATACGCTCCTGCGTTCGGCGGATACTGCGCCTACGCGGTTTCCGAAGGGACCACCGCTCCGGTGGATGTCACCACCTTCCAGATCCTTCACGGGCGGCTGGTGCTCAACAAGAATCACGACATTCTCGAGCTGTTCAACCAGGACCGGGAGACCCGCTACCAGAAGGCCGTTACCAACTGGCCCGGGATCGTCGAGAAGAAGGGGATGTAACTTACGGGGTGCGTACGCCCCTGGAGTGGATCCGGTTCCTGGCCGAAATAGCGGACGAGGCGGACGCGATTGCGCTCCGCCTTTTCCGCATCGGTACCCTGAAGGTCCAGGTCAAACCGGATTCGAGTCCGGTCAGCGAGGCCGACCAGGAGATCGAGGCCACCGCCCGGCGGCTGGTGGCGCGGCATCACCCCGCGCTGGGGATCCTCGGTGAGGAGGAGGGCGAAACCGGCTCCCGCGAGCGGCGCCTGATCCTCGATCCGATCGATGGCACCCGGAATTTCGTCCGCGGCATCCCGGTGTTCGCCTCGCTTCTCGCGATCGAGGTGGAGGGCGAAGTGGTAGCCGGCCTGGTCAGCGCGCCTGCCCTGGGT
>DASTEX010000175.1:0-2119 GCA_035709185.1 Gemmatimonadales bacterium | reverse complement strand
CGATGGCGGCGGTCGTGGCGTCGCCCACTGCGGTGGTGATCTGCCGGGTGAGCTGCACCCGGAGATCACCCGCGGCGAAGAGTCCCGGAATCGACGTCATCATCCGGTCGTCGGTGATGACGTATCCCGCGGGATCGTGCGCGAAGTGCTCCTTGATGAGTCCGCTGTTCGGCGTGAAGCCGATGAAAATGAAGATGCCGGTGACCGCGAGCTCGGAGTGGGAACCGTTGACCGTGCTCTCCAGCGAGAGCCGCTTCACGCCCCGCGGGTCCCCGGTGATCGCGTTCACCGTGGTGTTCCAGATCACCTCCACCTTGGGACTCGAGAACAGTCGTTCCTGCAGCAGCTTCGAGGCCCGGAACTGGTCCCGGCGGTGGATCACGTACACCTTGGCCGCGTAGCGGGTGAGGTACTCCGCCTCTTCCACCGCGGCATCGCCCCCGCCCACTACCGCGATGGTCTCGCCCTTGAAGAAGGCGCCGTCGCAGACGGCACAGTACGACACCCCGCGTCCGGCGAACTCCGCTTCGCCCGGCACGCCCAGCCGGTTCGGCGTTCCGCCGGCCGTCAGGATCACGGTCAGCCCGCGGTACACCGTACCCGACCCGGTCTCGACCCGGAAGATGCCGTCAGCCTCGCGCCGGATGGCCTCGACCTGCTCCACCCGGATATCCGCCCCGAACGCCTTGGCGTGGTCGGTCATCTTTTCGGCGAGGTCGGGCCCCAGGATGGAGAGGAATCCCGGGTAGTCTTCGATCTTCTCGGTGTTGAGCAACTCGCCACCCGGGATGCCGCGCTCCAGGACGACGGTCTTGAGCATGCCGCGTCCGGCGTAGAGCGCGGCGCAGAGCCCGGCGGGGCCGGCGCCAACGATGATGACATCGAACAGAGTATCTGCCATATCCAGTCTCGAGTCGCGAGTCGTCAGTCGCGAGTCATCTTGAAGAAACGCCAAAGATCACGACGTGGTTCCCGGTGCCACCCGCGCTTCACGCCCGGGCAACCGGGTTTCCATTTCCCCGATCCATTCGATCGGAATCGAGAGACTGCCCAGCGGGAACCCGTTTTCCTGGGCTTCGCCGTGCCAGTCGGTCCCGCCGGTACGCAGGAGCCCGAGCGACAGCGCCAGAGTATTCAGAGCAGCGGCCAGCTCGGGGGGATGACGGGGATGTCTCACCTCGAGGCCGTCGAGCCCCTCCTCCATCAGCCGGGCCAGTACCACTCGGGTGGCCCGGTCCCGCAGGTGCGCGGCCGACACCAGGCCGCCCACGCTGTGCACCAGCTCGGCCACCACCGCCAGCTCGGGCAGCACCTTCTCGACGTAGGCTCGTCGCCCGAGCCCCAGGAACTCCTCGAACGCGGTTTCCAGGTCCGGCACCTTGCCCAGCCGGAGCAGCGCCCGCGCCACGTGGGGTCGGCCGATGGCCGAGTCGCCGGCTTCATGCATCACGTCATCCATCGTGATGGCCACGCCCCACGCCTGGAGGTTCTCCACCATCTGGAGGGCCCGGTCGTAGCGCATGCGCCGGGCGGCTTCCAGAAACGCCTCGAGCGCGGGGTGGCCGAAGGGGAGGAAGTATCCCAGCAGATGCATTTCCCCCCACGGGACCCGCACCGAGAATTCGCACCCGGGGATGACGCGAACGCCGAGCTGGCGCCCCATCGCCACCGCCTCGGGAACGCCGGCCAGGGAATCGTGGTCGGTCAGGGCGATGACATCGAGCCCGACTTCCCAGGCCCGGCGCACCACGGCGGCAGACGGCAGCGTGCCATCGGACGCCGTCGAATGCAGGTGGAGATCCGCGCGCGGGGCGGTCAGCGGCGGTACCCCAGCTCGGGAGAGGTCCACCCCGGCTGCGAAGTCGTCAGCAACTGGGTCAGCTCCCGGTCGGTGAGCTGCGAGAGCGACAGCTCGCTGCTCTTCGAGCCGAGCGGCGAATACCGGGCGATGCGTTGCTCCCGACGCTCGTCTTCGCTGGTGAAGATGAGGCCGAACTCGTCCTTCACATACTGGGTCCGACGCCCGCTGGGCATCACGCTCCAGCGGCGGCCGTCCACTTCAATCACGCGCCGGGGCACCGGGCCCTCCTCTCCGCGGCGGTCAGGCCGCGCCCTCGGG
>DASTEX010000174.1:0-9438 GCA_035709185.1 Gemmatimonadales bacterium | reverse complement strand
CGTAGATCCGCCAGGCCGCCCGGATCAGTACCAGTGCCAGCAGCGCCACGCCGGCCCAGAACAGCACCTTGAGCGCGGTCGGATTGTCCCGGCCCCACCGGACGATCTGTTCGACCACCCAGCCCAGCCAGCGCCCCAGGAAGGCGAACGGCTGCGACGGCTCTTCCCACTGATAGGCGGGTGGGGCAAAGACCGAGTCCAGCACCGCCCGCAGCGAGTCTTCCATCAGGCCCCGACAGCCTGCGCCAGCATCTCCAGGTCAAAGCCTTCCTTGCGCACCCGCAGGTCGTAATACAGGACGGTCAGCGTGACGTAGATCAGGGGAGTAACCAGGACGCTCAGGGCCACGGTGGCGATGGCGAAGATCAGGCCGCCACCAAACATGGCCGTGAGCACGCCCAGTCCCAGGAACGGGATACTGAAGATCAGGAAGGTGACCAGCAGGGCGAGGAACACTTTACCCCGGTACCCCCTGGTGAGCGACCATGAGCGCTGCATGGCGCCCCCCGGGCCGGGCAGACCCTCCACCACCAGCGCCGGGGTTCCCAGCGCCAGACCGCAGGCGACGATGATCCCCGGAACCAGCAGAAGCAGGAGACCCAGGAACACCAGGACGGTGGTGAGGATCGAGAGCAGGATGATCCGGCCCAGGTACGGCACCATCCGGCCGAGTGCGGCAGCGGCGTGGGTTTCCTCCCCCAAGTAGCTCTGGGAGACGACATAGGTACTGGCGCCGGTGCCTAACGCCCCGAGGATCATGGACAGCAGGAGGTTGAGGAACCACGCCCCGGTGGCTTCAGTGGCGCCGCCGGCCGCCTCCACGAACACGCTGATGATCAGAGGGATCCCGCCGGTGATGAGGGCAATGGTCACCAGTGTTCCCAGCAGCCTCCGATACAATCCGAACGACACGTCGAGCAGCTCGCCGAGGGCGAGTGGGCGGAGAGAGTATGTTGGCATATGCACGGATAATACTGTGAGGAGGGGCGGTCGTCAGCCAGCGGTCAGCTATCAGTCTGTCAGCTGTCAGCTATCAGTCGTCAGCTCGATACCGGGAGGGCCGGGGTGAAGTCGGTGAGCATCCAGGACCCCGCTGTGATCCCGGGCGGGCGAGATCATCCCGGACGGCTGATAGCCGATAGCTGACAGCTGACAGCTGACAGCTGACAGCTGACCGCTGATAGCTTAAAGCATGCCCCGCGATCGCTGGAGCCAGCACCTCGAAATCGAAACCCCCGAGCACGTCGCCCTCGACTACGAGCTCGCCGGGCTGGGGTCGCGGGGACTGGCCGCCATCCTCGACACCATCATCCTGTCGGTCCTGATGATCCTCATCGGGCTGACGCTGGGGCTGCTGGTCCCCTTCGGCGGCTGGCTGGCCGACATCATCCGGGTCTTTCTCCTCTTCTTTGTTCTCTGGGGCTACTTCACGTTCTTCGAGGCGTACTGGAACGGGCAAACCCCCGGGAAGCGGTGGATGGGCATTCGGGTGGTCCACGATACCGGCCACGGCCTGAGCTTCAGCGGCGCGGCCATCCGGAATCTCCTCCGCATGGCGGACTTCATCCCGCCGCCGTACTTCACCGGCGGCCTGATGGTGGCGCTCCATCCCCGGGCCAAACGTTTGGGCGACCTGGTGGCCGGCACCGTCGTCGTCCGCGACCAGCCGCAGATCCAGCAGGGGCCGGCGGAGCCGGCCGCCGCGGAGGCCGACCATGGTGCTCCCGAGCTGAGCGATGAGCAGTTTCGGCTGCTCCGGGGGTATCGCGAGCGGGCGGCCGAGCTGCTGCCGGCGGTTCGCAACCGGCTGGCGTTACAGGTACTCGGAAAGCTGTCGAAACCGGCTGCGCCGGGCGAGGACTCCGAGCTGGCGCTGGAACTGCTCTATCGCCAGGAGACCGCCCGGAGGAGGAGCCGCTTCGGCGCCGGACGGCGGCGGGGGCACGCCGATCGATTCGTCGCCCAGAAGGAAACGCGCTGGACCGAGTTCGAGCGGATCGCTCGCGACGTCAATGCGCGCGGGTTGGACGGGCTCGATGCGCCGGCGCTGCCGGATTTCGCCGCCCGCTATCGGGAGATCGCCGCCGACCTCGCCCGGGCCCGAACCTACGGCGCCGAACCGGCTGTCATCGGCCGGCTGGAGCGGCTGGTCGCGACCGGACACAACGCGCTCTATCGCCGCGAGCGCGACACCGCGGCCAACCTGTGGCACTTCCTCATGCGGGAGAGCCCCGCCGCCGTCCTGCGGTCCTGGCGTTATGTCCTGCTCGCCGCCACCGTGTTCATTCTCCCCGGCATCGCGGGATACGCCGTCCTGCGGCAGCAGCCCGATCTGGCGCTCCAGGTCCTGCCCGACGTCATGCTCGAGCGAGCCGAGGCCGGGGCCGAGCGGACCCGGCAGGGCATGGGTTACTTCGAGGCCCCGGCCGGTGAGCGCCCGCTGGTGGCGAGCAGCATCATCACCAACAACGTGAGCGTGGCCTTCCGGTGCTTTGCCGGGGGGATCTTCGCCGGGGTGGGCGCATTGATCATGCTGGCCCTGAACGGGCTCATGATCGGGGTCGCCTCGGGGCACTTCGCCAACAGCGGGCTGCTGGGTTACCTCTGGACCTTCGTGGCCGGCCACGGGGTGCTGGAGCTGTTCGCCATCTGGGTCGCCGGCGCGGCCGGCTTCCTGCTGGGCCGCGCCCTGATCGCTCCGGGCGACCTCTCGCGGAGCGATGCCCTGGTCCTGGGCGGCCGGACCGGGATCCGCCTGGTCGCCGCTTCCAGTCTGATGCTCCTGGTTGCGGGCGTCATTGAAGGCTTCATCTCAGCCAGCAACCTACCGCTCGGCATGCGGATTGGGGCCAGTGTCGGAAGCGCGGGACTGCTGGTCGCGTACCTCCTGGGAGGACTGAGGACCGCTTCAAAGGACTTGGGACTTGGGACTTAGGACTAAGCGGCGAGGAACGGGGAGCTCCGATTGAGCCGAATGCTACTTAGTCATAAGTCTTAAGTCCTTAGTCCTTTTTTGATTGGCGGAAACCCGATTTCCCCCATATAATCCCCATCCCTCCCCCGGAGTCCGGGAAGATGAATCAGAATGTCACCCTTGCCGTCAACGGTGCATCCCGCACGGTCGCGGTCGAGCCCCGTACCCTGCTGGTTCACCTGCTCCGCGATGAGCTGAATCTCACCGGCACCCACGTAGGCTGCGACACCAGCCAGTGTGGCGCGTGTACCGTGCTGCTCGATGGGCGCGCCGTGAAGAGCTGCGCGGTGCTGGCCGTGCAGTGCGAGGGTCGCGCGGTCACCACCATCGAAGGCCTGAATCCCGGCGGCACCCTCCATCCGCTCCAGCAGGCGTTCTGGGAAAAGCACGGCCTGCAGTGCGGGTTCTGCACGCCGGGGGTGATCATGATGGCGGCGGAATTCCTCGCGGCCAATCCCGATCCCAGCGAGGACGAGATTCGGCACGCGTTGGAAGGCAATCTCTGCCGCTGCACCGGCTACCAGAACATCGTCGCCGCCATTCAGGCCGCGGCCGCCGCCCTGCGGGAACAGCAGCCGGCCACCCGTCCCGCGCCGGCGCGGGAAGCATCCACCGAACCGCGGGCGTCCACCGCTCCGGTCGCCTGAGGAGAACCGCCATGCCCACACTCTTCGGTTCGGGCATCCGCCGGCGGGAAGATCCCCGGCTGGTGATGGGCCGGGCCACCTATACCGACGACGTCAAGCTCACCGGAATGTGTTATGCCGCGATCCTGCGCAGCCCCTACGCCCATGCCCGGATCCGGTCGGTCGATGTCGGCGCAGCAAAAGGCTTCCCGGGCGTGATCGCGGTCTATACCGGCGCCGACATCCGTGAGCGGGTGGTGCCGGTCCCCTGCGCCTGGAACGTGCCGAACTGTGATCTGAAGATTCCGCCTCACCCGTTGCTGGCGGATGAAACCGTCCGCTATGTGGGCGACGGCGTGGCGCTGGTGGTCGCCGAGTCCCGCGCCATTGCCCGCGACGCCATCGACCTGATCCAGGTGGAATACGACCCGCACGACGCGATCGTCGATCCCGAGGCCGCCACCCGGCCCGGGGCGCCCCAGCTCCACCAGGAGGTCCCCCGCAATCTCGCGTTCACCTGGAAGGTGAATGGAGGCGACGCCGAGAAGGCGTTCACCGAAGCCGAAGTGGTGGTGAAGCTCCGGATCGTGCAGGGGCGGCTGCAGCCCACCGCCATGGAGCCCCGCGCGGCGGTTGGCAGCTACAACGCGGGTACCGGCCAGCTGACCCTCTGGGTGAGCAGCCAGAACCCGCACATCCACCGCTTCCTCTGCTCGGTGATGCTGAAGCTGCCCGAGCACCGGGTGCGGGTCATCGCGCCGGAAGTGGGCGGCGGCTTCGGCAGCAAGATCCCGGTCTATGCCGACGAGGCGCTGGTGGCGCTCGCCTCCATGGATCTCGGCCGGCCGGTCAAGTGGACCGAGGACCGCTCCGAGAACTACAAGGCCACCATTCATGGGCGGGATCACATCGAGTACGTGGAGCTCTGCGGGACCAGAGACGGCGCCATCACCGGGCTTCGCACCGAGGTCTATGCCGGTCTGGGTGCGTACGCCTCGACCGCCGCTCCCGGCGTTCCCACCATCCTGCATGGCCTGATCTACCCCGGACCTTACACCATTCCGAACGTGGCCGGCACCATTTACGGCGTGTATACCACAACCACACCGGTAGACGCCTATCGCGGGGCGGGGCGGCCGGAGGCCACGTACCTGCTCGAGCGGCTGGTGGACCTCTTTGCCCGGAAGATCGGACAGGACCCGGTCGAAGTCCGCCGCCGGAACCTCATCCGGAAGGAACAGTTCCCGTACTCGACCGCCACCGGGCTGACCTACGACTCGGGCGATCACCTGGGCGCACTCGACAAGGCGCTCGCGGCCATCGACTACACCGGGTTCCGGGCAGAGCAGGCGAAGGCGCGCGAGCAGGGCCGCTACCTCGGCATTGGGGTCACCACCTACACCGAGATCTGCGGCCTGGGTCCCTCGCAGGTGGCCGGCGCGGTGGGATTCGGCGGCGGGCTGTATGACAGTGCCGTGGTGCGGGTCTATCCCACCGGCGTGGTCCGGGTCTACATCGGCGGCAAGCCGCACGGCCAGGGTGAGGAAACCACCTTTGCCCAGGTCGTGGCCGATGAGCTCGGCCTCCCGATCGAGAACGTGGAAATCGTGTCGGGCGACACCGAATCCACTCCCCAGGGGTGGGGCACCTACGGCAGCCGGACCACCGCGGTCTGCGGCATCGCGGTCTTCAACGCCACCCGCAAGGTGAAGGAGAAGGCGAAACGGATTGCGGCCCACCTGTTGGAGGCGGCCGAAGAAGACCTGGAATGGCGCGACGGAAAATTCCAGGTGAAGGGCACCCCCGGCCGGGCGAAGAGCTTCGCCGATGTGGCCCTGATGGCGAACGTCGCCTGGAACCTGCCGGCCGATACCGAGCCGGGCCTCGAGGCCTCGGCCTTTTTCGATCCCACCAATTTCGTCTATCCCTTCGGGACCCACATCGCAACGGTCGAGGTCGACGCCGAGACCGGAAAGGTCACCCTGCTCCGCTACCTGGCGGTGGATGACTGCGGCCCGCAGATCAATCCGGTGATCGTCCAGGGCCAGGTGCACGGCGGCGTGGCCCAGGGTATCGGAGAAGCCCTCCAGGAGCTGTGCGTGTACGACGACGAAGGCCAGCTCCTGACCGGTACCATGATGGACTACGCCGTCCCGCGGGCCGCCCAGCTGCCGCGGATCGAGACCGATTACACCGTGACGCCGTCTCCGGTGAATCCGCTGGGTGTCAAGGGCGTCGGGGAAACCGGTACCATCGCGTCGGCCGTCACCGTCGTGAACGCCGTCTGCGATGCGCTGGCGCCGTTAGGCATCAGCCACATCGACAAGCCGCTCACCCCGGCCCGGGTCTGGGCCGCCCTGCAGAAGGCCACGGGAGGTGCCCGATGATTCCGGCAACGTTCGAATACGCCCGGGCGCGTACCATGGCGCAGGCGCTCCAGGCCGTGGCGTCGCCCGACGTGAAGGTGGTGGCGGGCGGGCAGACCCTGATTCCGCTGCTCCGGTTCCGCCTGACCTCGCCCCGGAGGCTGGTGGACATCAGCGGCCTGACCCAGCTCAAGGGCATCCGGCGCACGCCGGCCGGGCTCCGGATCGGCGCCGCATCCACCTACCGGGATCTGCTCGATTCCCGGCTGGTACAGACCGATGCGCCGCTCATCGCTGAAGTCACCGAGCAGGTGGGTGACCGGCAGGTGCGGAACCTGGGCACCATCGGCGGGGGACTGGCCCACGCCGATCCGGCCTCCGACATGCCGGCCGTGATGGTCGCCCTCGAGGCCACCTTCAACCTGCTCTCCCAGCAGGGGGGCAAGCGCGCCGTTCCCGCCCGCGAGTTCTTCACCGGCGCCTTCACCACCGCCATGCGTCCGGACGAGCTGCTGGTGGATATCGTGGTGCCCAAGGCGCCACGGGGCGCCGGGACCGCCTACATCTCGTTCGAGCAGCCGGCCTCGGGGTACGCCCTGACGGCCGCGGCCGCCCTGGTGGTGAAGAGCAAGGGGACCATCACTCACGCCGCGCTGGCGTTCACCGGCCTGGCGGATCGGGCCTTCGCGGTGGATTGCGCGCCGCTCATCGGCACCAGCGGCGATCCGCGAACCGTGGATGGCGTGGCGGAGCGCTCGGTGGAGGGCGTCGAGCCCAACGACGACATTCACGCCTCCGCCGAGTACCGGCTGCACCTGGCGAAGGTGGCCGCCCGGCGGGCGCTGGCGACGGCCATTGCCCGGGCCAAGTAGAGCGTGAAGCTCCAGTTCGACGGGTCGCTGGCGGTCAACGCGCCGGTGGAACGAGTCTGGGACCGGCTGATGGACCCCGGCTTCGTCGCATCCTGCGCCCCGGGCGTCGAAGACGTAGAGACGGTTGACCGGACCCATTACCGGGTGCATGCCCAGCTGGGGGTGGGCAGCATCCGGCTTCGCTTTGCCATCAACCTGGAGCTGGCCGATCTGGCCCCGCCGGAGAGCGCCCGGATGATCGTGCGCGGCACCGCACCGGGATCGGCCCTCCAGGCCGATTCCACGGTCCGGCTGGAGCCCAATCAGGACGACACCCGCCTGGACTGGACCGTGAGCTCCGAAATCCAGGGCACCATCGCCAGTACCGGCGCCCGGCTGCTCAAGGGCACGGTCCGCAAGCTCACCGAGCAGTTCTGGAACACCTTCGCCACCCGGGTCGCTTCCAGTAACGGATCGTGACCGTCCCCCGCTCGATCGATGAAGTCCAGGCGGCCTTCGAGGCCGCACGCTATGTCGCGGACCGCGATCTCGCCACCGCGGTGTACCTCTCGCTGGCCCTGGAGCGTCCGCTGCTGGTTGAAGGCGAAGCCGGTGTCGGCAAGACCGAAGTGGCCCGCACCCTGGCGGCGATATTGGGCGCCGAGCTCATCCGGCTGCAGTGTTACGAAGGGCTCGACGTCAATACCGCGGTGTACGAATGGGACTATCCCCGGCAGATGCTCGCGATCCGCCTGCTCGAGGCCCGCGGCGAAGCCGCCGGCACCGGGACCCGGGAGATCTTCACCGAAGAGTTCCTGCTCCGCCGGCCCCTGCTCCGCGCGCTGGAGTCCAGAGCCGAGCCGCCGGTCCTCCTGATCGACGAGATCGACCGGGCCGACGAGGAGTTCGAAGCCTACCTGCTCGAAATCCTGAGCGACTTCGCCGTGACCATCCCGGAGATCGGCACCATCCGCGCCGCCCGGCCGCCGCGGGTGATCATCACCAGCAACCGGACCCGCGAAGTCCACGATGCGCTCAAGCGGCGCTGCCTCTACCACTGGATCGACTACCCCACCGCCGAGCGGGAGCGATCCATTCTGGCGGTGAGGATGCCCGCGCTGCCGGAGACCCTGGCGCGGGAGGTAGTGGCGTTCGTGCAGCGGCTCCGCAGCGCCGATCTGACCAAGATCCCGGGCATCGCCGAGACGCTCGACTGGGCTGCCGCCCTCACGGCGTTAGGCGCCACCCAGCTGGAACCAGAACAGATCGACCGGACCCTCGGCGCGCTGGTCAAGTACCAGGAGGATCTCACCGCTCTTCGGGGTCCCACCGCCGCGCTCATGCTGCAGGAAGCGCGGGCAGCGCTGGCGCGATGAGCCAGGCGCTGGCCGACAACCTGGTGGAGTTCGGGCGGCTGCTCCGCCGCTCCGGTCTTCCCGTGATTCCGGAACAGACCCGGCTGTTCGCCGCCACCCTCGAACGGATCGGCGTGGCCACCCGGCGCGACGTGAAGGCCGCCGGACGGGTGATCTACACCCGGCGGCGGGAAGAAATCGCCGTGTACGACGCGGCGTTCGATCTGTTCTGGCGCCGCAGCATGGCGGAGGGAGGGCCTTCGGAACAGCTGCCGACGCTCAGCCGTACTCTGCAATCGTCGGCAAGGTCGGAAGGGTCGAACGGGTCGGAAGGGATTGAAGGCGCAGCGCTGCGGGAAGGCACCTCCCGCATATTCCCCGGCACCGGCGAACAACTGCGGTCAAAGGACTTCGCAGACCTGACGCCGGCCGAGGCAAGGGACGCCGAAGCCATGGTGGCGGCCCTCCGGCCCCGGCTACCCCTGCGTCCCTCGCGGCGGCATCGCCCGGCCCGGCGGGGACACCGCCCTGCCCTCCGAGCCATGCTGCGCCGTTCGTTGAGCTCCGGAGGAGAGACGCTCGACTGGCGCTGGCGCCGGCGGGACACCCGCCCGCGGCCGATCGTCCTGATCTGCGATATCAGCGGGTCGATGGAACGCTACAGCCGCTTCCTGCTGCGCTTCGCCCATGCGCTCAACCGGACCGGCGCTCCGGTGGAAGTCTTCGTGTTCGGCACCCGCCTCACCCGGATCACCCGCGAGCTCCGGCGGCGCCATCCGGACCAGGCGCTGCGCGACGTAGCGCGGAAGGTGGTGGACTGGAACGGCGGCACCCGGATCGGCGCCAGCCTGCATCACTTCAACCGCCACTGGGTCAGGCGGGTGATGCGAAGCGGCGCCGTGGTGCTGCTGGTGTCGGACGGGTGGGAGCGGGACGATCCGGAACGGCTGGGCCGCGAGGTCGCGACCCTCCGCCGTTCCTGTCACCGGTTGATCTGGCTCGATCCGCTGGCGGGCCAGCCGGGATTTGCGCCGCTCACTCGGGGCCTGCTTGCGGCCCTCCCGCATGTGGACGCCTTCTTGCCCTGCTGAGATGTGAATTATCTGGAACATCTGTCTCGGCGGCTCGTTATTGACGATTGACAATCGAGGATTGAATGCTGCCCGTCGAGCGCAATCGTCAATTGTCAATCGTGCAATGGTCAGTTGGGGCTCGCCTCATTACTCCACGCCCGCGCGTCCGCCGCCAGACCTACCGCTTCCATCG
>DASTEX010000173.1:0-3751 GCA_035709185.1 Gemmatimonadales bacterium | reverse complement strand
GAGGAAGTCCTTGTTATGGTTGCCGTAGACCTCGTAGAGCGTGGTAACGCCGAAGGCCAGGTTGGCCAGCAGTCCCTGATGCTGCTGCTCCACCACGTTCAGGGTGGAGATGTCGGGATTGTAATGCGCGTGGGCGTCGATCATCCCCGGCATCACGGTCTTGCCGCCCAGGTCGAACACCCGTGCGCCGGCGGGCGGCGTCACGCCGGGGCCCACCGCCTCGATCCGATTGCCCCGAATCAGGATAGTGGCGCGGTCGATCACTGACCGAGCCGAGTCCATCGTGAGGACTCTGGCGTTGGTGAAGGCGATGACACCGGCGGGCACCGCCACGTCGTATTCCACCGCCAGCCCGGTGACCCGGGCGGCGCCCCGCCTGGCAACGATGTCGTCGAGTGCTTTCTCGTGGAAGCCGGTGCCGCGGGTCCACTCGATGCCCTTGCTGTCCTGGGTCCAGCGGAAGTGATCCCCGTCGAGCGAATCCACCCGGAAGCTCACGCCCTGCTTGTCGAAGGCGCTCAGACTCACCGGCTTGCCGGCGTAATCGAAGGGAGCAACGAAGGTCCGGGTGTACTCCCGATAGGCCACCCACCCGAGATCGGGCGATACCAGCGCCCGCACCGCGTGGGGAAAGCGGTACAGCAGCCGCTCGTCCACTCCGTCGGTCCGGATCCGCTTGAGCAGCAGCGTGTCGCCGGCGAACTCGCTGAAGTAGAGCTCCGAGCCGTTGGGGGAGAAGGTGATCCCGGGGGGATGCTTGGCGGCGAAGTTGGCGTATTGCCCTTCGCCCCAGTCCAGATCGGTGACCTTCCGCTCGGTCCGATCGGATCCGATCAGCACCAGCTCGAAGCGTCCCTGCCCTTCCAGCGTTCCGCCCTGGAGCAGATCGTCGTTGCCGCGCACCACCGCCAGAGTTCGGCCGTCGGGCGAAAGCGCGAGCGATCCGTACTGGGCCGGTACCGTGGTGAGGCGGGTGGGAGCGGCCCGGCCATCGAGCGGGCGGGACCAGACGGCGCCCAGGCTGTCGTCGGTCCAGCCGGCGTAATAGAGAGTCCGGGTGGTGGGATCGTACGCCGGGCTGCTCTCCATGGCGGGCGAGCGGGTGAGATTGGTGCTGGTGTTCCCGCTTCTCAGCCAGAGGTCGCCTAACGCCTCGTAGACCACGCCGCGGTCGGTCCGGAGCCCGAAGCGATGGGAGCGGGTTGTCGTCTTTCCTTCGGCCGGGATCGTCACCGGGAAGCGGATGGTCTGCGCCAGCTCGCGCCGCACCGGGGCGCGGAAGGGAATGTCGCGTGCAGCGCCCGTTCCGGCGTTCACCGCATGGAGCTTTCCGCCGTAGAACACCACCAGCTCGCGGCCGTCGGGATGCCAGGCCAGGGTCGGGTAGGCGCCGTAGGTGGTGCCGGCGCCCGACTCCTGCCGGTCGCGATCCAGGCCCTGAAGCAGCACCCGTTCCCGCCCGGTCGCCATCTCATGCAGGATCAGCTGGGTTTCCCGGTCATCGCGGTGGACATAGGCCAGCCACTTGCCATCCCGCGAGAGCGCCGGACTGGTGGCCCCGCCCCGCCGGGAGCGGAACACCCGGACCTCACCGGCCCGGAGATCGTAGGCCTTGAGCTGGAACCCGGTGTTGTAGAGCGGACCGGCCGGCTGGGCGAAGAGCACCCGCCTCCCGGCCGAGTCTTCCACCAGCTGTGCCGGAGGAGAGAACGTCACCGGCGGCACCAGTTGGAGCCGCGAGCCGTGGAAGTCGAACTTCGAGGCGCTGAACCTGGCCCCGAGGTCCATGGTCACGGCGTAGAACCCGCGGCCGTCGGCGGTCCACGACGCCTGGTAGGTGCGGTCCTCCAGCTTGGTCACCTGCTCCAGCGAATCGCTGCCCCGATGGAGCAGCCAGATCGCTTCCTTGCCGGTGCGATCCGAGGTGAAGAGGATCCGGTTTCCGTCGGGGCTGTAGCGCGGGAGATGATTCCACGACCGGCCTCTCGTCAGCGGCCGAGCCTCCCCGCCGGCATAGGGCATCTCGTAGAGATGTCCCAGCAGGTCAAACGCGATAAACCTGCCGTCAGGCGAGACGTCCACCGAGATCCAGGTGCCCTCGGTGGCGGTGAACTCGAGCAGTTTCTCCGGCGCCCGGGCGCTGTCCACCGTCCATCCCTGAGCGGCAAGCGGACCGGCTCCAACCAGCGCTGCAACCAGCGCCAATGTCTTCCATTGAACATTCATACAAAGATCTCCCGATCACTGCGAAGCCCGGCCGCAGGAGGCCCCACTCTGACAGCCGACCGCTGACGGCTGACAGCTGCTAGCTAGTTCTGAAGATCCGGCGGCAGACGGGGCGAAGCGAGCAGCGCCGCGAAGACCTTCCACCGGGCTTCGGGGGTCGCTCCAGCGCCGGCTTTCCGTTCCACGTACTCCGCCACCAGGTCCCGGCCCAGGTTGTAGTTGATCACGTAACTCCGATACCGGTCGAAGAACCGGATCCGCCGCTCGGCCAGCCCCCGCGGCATCAGCGCGAACCTGACCAGCCACTCGGTGGCCGCTGCCGGGTCGATCCGTCCCTCGAGGTACCGGCGCGCGGCTTCATTTCCGGCATAGCTCAGTTCCTGCACGATCGCCTCGACCTCACCGTAGCGCGCGGCCGAAGCGGGATCGAGCCCAGCCAGCGGATAGAGCACATCCCGCTCGAACCCCAGCCGCTCGGTGGGGGGAAAGGCGATGTCGATCCCGTAGTTGGCCGTGCCCTCGGCGATCAGCGACTGGGGACTGAAGAGGGGGTAGATCTGGTATTCGGGCCACCCCCGGTCGCGCACCAGTGCCTGCTCCAGCATGGCGTTATAGACGTGGTGGCCGGGATAGCCTTCGTGACAGGCGAGGTCGAGCGCCCGGTCGATGTAAATCGGCAGGTCGATGTTGACCTGGATCAGGCTCCGGAAGGAACCCTGGTACCAGTTATACCCGCTCCAGGGCTTGTCCTTCACGTATTCGATGGTGAATTCCTCGTCCGGCGGGAGCGTGATGTGCCGGGCGGTTCGCTCGCGGCAGGCGGCGATCGCAGCCTTGAAGACCGTATCCACCCGCTCGGAAGGAATCACATACTTGCGTTTGAACGCCTCGTAGCGCTCCGAGAGCGCGCCCCCACCCGGGAGCAGCGGCTCCAGCCGGTCGAGCGCCGCCTGGAAATGAGCTTCGTCATGGGTGGGCGCCCGGGCCGCGTACAGCGCCTGCGATTCCTCGTCGAAGCTCATCCGCCGCCCGTCGAGCAGATCAAGCCGGGCCACGAGCGATTGGAGCTGGAGCGTGAGGTACCCCCGTCGCAGGCGAGTCATGAGTCGCGGGTCGGTCCCGGCGCCCCCACCCTCCCCGCCGGCTTCGGGGCGCTCATCGGTTGGGTTCTCCGCGACGGGGACCTGGCTGAGGCTGTCGAGCAGCGCCGTCGCGTGGCTTCGGATCTCCCCGAGGGGACGCCTGGCGGAGTCGGCCGCCGTTTTCCATTCGGGCGGCCCGTAGTACGCGTCGACGTAATCGGGATCGTGGACTCCTACCGCCAGGGCGAGACGGACGTAGGACTGGGCGATGGGTGTGAGCGGGTCGGTCACTGGCTCGGAAGGCCCGCACGCGAGCAGGCACAGGGCTGGAAGTGAATACCGCATGGTTCTCTGGGAGCAAGGTGAATGAGACCCGGTCCACCCCGGTTTGCCCAGTGGAGCGAGAAGCTGTAACGTACTTCCCTTCCGTTCCCCCTACGAGG
>DASTEX010000172.1:0-6533 GCA_035709185.1 Gemmatimonadales bacterium | reverse complement strand
GCCAGCTCCCTGGCGAGAGCCAACCCGATCCCGGTGCCTGGCTGGTTTGCCGCGGTCGCATCGACCCGGTGAAATCGGTCGAAGACCCGGGCCAGCTCCTCGGCGGGAATGCCGGGCCCGCTGTCACGCACCGTGATCCGGGCGGTCGCCGCGTCGGACCCGACGGTCAGTCGGACGGTCCCGTTCCCGGGGGTGAATTTGAAGGCGTTGGACAGCAGGTTCGAAACCACCTTTTCGAGGTGACCCGGGTCGGCGTATACGGTGATCGGCTCGGCCGGTGGAACCACGTCGAAGACGATTGCCTTGCGCTCGGCCAACGGCGCAAAGGTCCGCGCCACCCCGGCGACGAAGCCGCCCAGGTCGAGCCGCCGGGCCCGCAGTGGGGTGCGACCCGCCTCGACCCGCGCCAGCTCCAGGATTTCGTTGATCAGCTCGAGCACCCGGCCGGCGTTGCGGCGGGCCAACTCGACCTGGTCGGCCATCGCCGGAGTCAGCGGCCCGTGCAGGCCGGCGCGAAGGTCGTCGAGAGGACCCAGCGTCAGGGTGAGCGGGGTCCGGAACTCGTGACTCACGTTGGCGAACAGGCGGCTCCGGGCCCGGTCCAGCTGGCGCAGCTGCTCGGCCTCGACCTGCTCGATCTCGAGGCGACTCTTCAGCCGAAGCCGGTTCAGCTCATACTGCCTGGCGCTGTAGAGCGCCCAGAAGATCAGTGCCGCGTAGAGGGCGTAGGCCCACCAGGTCTGCCACCAGGGCGGCGTGATGAGAATCCTCACCGAGGCTCCTGTCTCGCTCCACACTCCATCGTTGTTGCTGCCCCGGACCTCGAAGGTGTATCGGCCCGGCGGCAGGTTGGTGTAGGTGGCCGAGCGGACCGCACCGGACTCGATCCACTCGTCGTTGAAGCCGACCAGCCGGTAGGCGTAGCGGTTCTTGGCGGGGGCTGAGTACTCCAGCCCGGCAAACTCGAAACCGATCACGTCGTCCTGGTAGGAAAGTCGGAGCGTATCGGTTTCCGTAATCGAGCGTTCCAGCGCCGTGCCGCTGTCGCGTACCGTCTCGAAGCGGTTGCCCCGCCGGAAGCCGGTGATGACCACTTCCGGGAGGTGAGGATTGTCCCGGATCTCCTCGGGCCGGAAGTAGTTGAAGCCATAGATGCCGCCGAAGAAGAGTTCGCCGGTCCGGCTCCTGAAGGCGGCACCGGAATTGAACTCGTTGCTCTGCAAGCCGTCGTTGGCGTCGTAGTTCCGGAACTCTACCGTCTCCGGATCGAAGCGCGAGAGCCCATTGTTGGTGCTGAGCCAGAGTTTTCCGTTGTCGTCTGCCAGCACTCCGTAGACGACATTATTCGGCAGGCCGTCCTCTTCGGTGAAGTGGGTGAAGGTCTCCGTTTCGCGATCGAACCGGTTGAGGCCGCCGCCCGCGGTTCCAATCCACAGAAAGCGGCGCGGCTCCTTCGGGTCGAGGAGAATGGCGCGAATGGCGTCGTGACTGAGACTGGCAGGCCGCCGGGGGTCGCTCCGATAGCGCTGGAACGATCCGGTGGCGGGATCGAACCGCGCCAGCCCTTCATTCGAGCCCAGCCAGAGGAAGCCGGCGGGGTCCTGCACCGTGGAGGGGAAGACCCACTGGCCGGTGGTCCGCCGCTCCTTATATAGGAAGGAGGTGAACCGGCCGGTCGAGGCGTCATCCAACCGCGAGAGGTAGTTCTCGGTCACCACCCACAGCCTGCCGTCCTTATCGCGATACACATCGAAGGTCACTTCTTCGGGCAACCCGCCTGCATCTCCTGGACGGTGGATGTACTGGCGCGACCGGCCGGTTGCGATGTCGTAGCGATACAGCCCGCGGTAGGTCGCCAACCACAGGACCCCGGTCGGACCCTCGATAATGGCCCAGACTCCGGTATTGCCAAAGTCATCCGGGCGATCGGAGCTGGTTTCGAAGCTGGTAAAGGCGCCGGTAGAGCGGTTCCATCGATACAGCAGGCCGGCGTCGATCCAGATGGTACCTGCGGCGTCCTCGAACAGGGTGTACACGCTGAATCCCGCCTGACGGGAAGGGCGCTGTCCCGGGAACGGGCCAGGGCGGCGGAACAACCCGAACCGATTGGCCTTGGGATCGTGCAGGTTGAGGCCGTAGCCGTTGGTCCCGATCCAGAGAATGTCGGAGCGATCCCGATACAGCGCGATCGGCAGGTTGCTGTTGATGCCCTGGGGGTCGAGCGGATCGTGCCGGAAATACCGCCAGGTTCCGGTCGAGGGATCCAGTCGCATCAGCTCGGACGCGGTGGCGATCCACAGATGACCGGCCCGGTCCTCCACCAGCTCCGTGGCCTCGCCCCAGCCATACCGGTAGCTGCGGTAGCGATGGTAGAAGTGGCTGATGCGAGTGCGGGCGGAATCGAATACGCTGACGCCGGGAAGCGAGCCGACCCAGAGCCGTCCCCGGGAATCCTCGTAGAGGGCGGAGGCCTCCCGGTCGATCAGCCCGTTCGACCGGGCGGGTCCGGTGCCGTACCGGGTGAAGCCTGCGGGGCCGGATCCCCCGCGCTCGAGCCGGTCGAGGCCGGACTCGGTGCCGACCCACACTTCGCCCCGGCGGTCCACCAGCACGGCGTTGATGTGATCGTGGCTCAGACTCCGCGAATCGAGCGAGTCGTGGACCAACCGCTGGAAGGTTCCAGGACCATCCGGACTGGTCAGGCGAAAGAGACCTTCGCCGTCGGTCCCGATCCAGATGGCTCCGGAATCCACGGCGATCGAGGTAACCGGACGGGTCGGGCCCGATGGGTATCGCTGGAACCGCTCGCTGGCCCGGTCGAACCGGTTCAGTCCTCCGCCCCTGGTGCCGACCCAGAGGCGGCCGGCCGGGTCCTCCAGCAGGGCCGTGATGTCGCTGTCGGAGATCGACGTCGAATCGAAGGGATCGTGGCGGAAGACTACGAACTGATACCCATCGTAGCGATTCAGCCCGTCCTTGGTGCCGAACCACATGAAGCCGCGGCGGTCCTGCAGGATCGCCTGGACTGCGTTCTGGGACAGCCCGTCGGCGATGGTGAGATGCCGGAACGCAACCGGTTCCTGCTGGGCATCGAGCGGCCCCACGATGGCCAGCGTCAACAGCAGCAGCGCTCCGCCGCTTCTCACGAACCGGGCGGCCACAATTCCGATCGGGCCGCGCTCATCGGGCCGCGGGCCGTTCCGCAGTGAGCCGCCGTTGCCGCTCGCGCACCCGGTCCAGTACTGGCCGGAAGTCCGGATCAGCGTCCCGCCAGAGCTCGAGAAAGCGGGCGTTGAACTGGACCGCCTGGACCGTATCCCCCCGGAGCTCGTACAGCTCGCCCAGGCGGGCCAGGGCGCCGGCCCGCTCGAGGGGATCGACTTCCGCGCGATCATCATCCGGCTGCGTCAGATAGCGCGCCAGCACCGCCGCCACCGAGTCCTGGTTTCCCGCCAGCTGCCAGGCCTGCGCCAGGCCTGGCAAGACGCAGGTGGTGCACTGCCCGACATCGGCCGCCTGGAATTCGCGGATGGCCGATTGGGCCGGTCCCTCCGCCAGGGTCGCGTACGCACGGGCGAGGCCGAGGTCCGGCGCGAGTCGATCTTGCAGCTGCCGAGGCACTTCTCGCCCGAACTGCGCCAGCAGTTGCCTCGCCTGGGCAGGCCGGTTTGCCCGGGCGTAAAACTGCGCCAGCTCGGCGTAGGGGCGGTCGAACGGCTGGAGTGACGCCAGCGGAAAGCGGGACATTGCCGACTCGATCCGGGCGATGGCTCTCTCCGGCTGACCCTGGACCACGGCCTCGTAGGTCGCCGCCCAGGCAACCGCGCGCAGATGCTCCGGCACCTGGCGACCCTCGGCCGCGCGGCGCTCACTCTGGGCCAGGATCGCTTCGAATCGCGACGGCTGACCTCTGATGCCGGCCAGCCACAACCGTCCATTCGTGGCCAGTGCTTCGGTGGTACTGCCGCCCCGGGCGGCCAGGAGGTCGACCGCCGCCTGGACCGAGTCGTACTCCGCGGTAGCCCAGCCGATCATCCACAGGAGCGCCGAGCCGATCCGGTGACCTGGTCGGAGCGAATCGAATCGGGCCCGCACCGCGTGGGCTCGATCGACCCGGCCCAGCTCGAGACTGGTCGCGACCACGTTGAAATTGGCGGGCGGGGCGTCGGGCCGGAACGCCAGGGCGCGCTCGTACCAGCCCAGTGCCTCGGCCGGGCGTCGGGCTTGCAGGTTAACCACGCCCAGGTTGTTGAGCACTCGGGCGCTGTCCGGCTCCACCTCCAGCAGGGCCTCATAGGCGACGCGGGCCCGTTCCGGCTGGCCGGTAGTCATGTAATACGAACCTTCGGTCCAGAGCCGCTCCCGTTCGACCAGACGATCGCGGAAACGGAACGCCCGCTCCTGGGCGTCGGCGGAGAGTGCCCGCTCCACATCGAGGTTGTTGAGCGCGATCGACAGCCCGCGGTAAGCGGCGGCGAAGACCGTGTCGAGGGCGATAGCTTCCTTGAACAGCTCGATGCCGCGGTCCACGTCACCGGCATCGATCGCGCGGCTGCCCTGGGTGTATTTGCGAAGGGCCGGCAGTGATGCCGTGGTCACCTGGTTCAGAGCGGGGGTCTCGCGAATGGTGCGGAGCGATTCGCCGATCCGCTCCCGCACCTTGTGGGACAACCGGTCCACCGCCGCGATGATCCCGGTGGAGTCCCGGGCGGTTTCCCGGAGCGGCACCAGCACTTCGCCGGACTCGGGGTCAACGATCCGGGCCGAGATGACGTAGCCGCCGCCTAACACGTTGATCTCGCCACCGACCACGGCGCGGATGCCTTCGCGGGTCGCGATCTCCCGGGCCAGCTCCTCGCTCAGGACGGCCGGGCGCGAACGCTGCATCCGTTCCAGCGCGTCCTGAACCGCAGTTCGCTGCACCAGCTCCACCGCTTTCGATTGCCCCAGGTCAACCCGGATCGCCTCGGTCACCGCGGCGGCAAGAGTGGAATCGCCGGTCCGGTCGGTGAAGTCGGCCAGCAGGATGCGCGGATGGGCGTCCAGCCGGCCGGTCGCGACCAGAGTTCCCGCCGGCCCGATGCCCAGGATCCGCATCGTCATGTAACCCGCGACCACGACCGCCAGGACTCCGAACGCCAGGGCTCCACCCCCGATGGCGCGGCGCCAGGTGAAGACGGGATGGGGCCGGGCCTCGGGCGTGCGGCTCCGCTCCACCCTCGACGTAGTGAGAACCACCGGCAAGCCGATCAGCACCAGCCCAACGGCGGCGGGGAACACCCAGTCCGGCAGGCCGAGCCCGATCATCAGGCCGTACGCCGCTCCCAGTACTACGAGCGCACCCACGGCGAACAGCACCGCGACCCGCCGAGTCGAGGGCGACGGCGGCGTCACGGGAGCGATCGGTGCAAACCCGCCGGAAGGTGTCGCCGCGATCTCGAGCTGTTGCGTCACCTCGGCCGCGGACTGCATCCGGTCGGCCGGGTGCTTCTCCAGGCAACGCATGATCGTCGCCGCCAGGGCCGGGGGAAGGGCCGGCCGGTGAAGCTGAATCGGCCTGGGACTTTCCGACAGATGGGCCGCCACGACCATCTGGGCGGTCCGACCGCGAAACGGGGGCTCGCCGGCCAGCATCTCGTAGCCGACCACGCCTAACGCATAGAGGTCGGCCCGGTGATCTACTGCCTCGCCCGTCGCCTGCTCCGGCGCCATGTATGCCGGTGTGCCGAGCGCCATTCCGGTGGCGGTCAGCCGCTCGTTGCCCGCCGCGTCGTGCATGGCCCGGGCGATCCCGAAGTCGGCCACCAGCGCGTGCTGGCCCGAGAGCAGGATGTTGTCGGGCTTGATATCGCGGTGCACCAGCCCGCGGCTGTGGGCGTAAGACAGCGCGTCCGCCACTTCGCGCAGAATCCGGTTGGCGAGCGGTGCGGGGAGGGCGCCTTCCCGGGCGATCCGGGCGGCGAGCGACTCTCCCTCGACGAACGGCATCACGTAGTAGAGAAGGCCGTCCGCGTCACCCGAGTCGTACACTGGCATGATGTGGGGATGCTGCAGTCCGGCGGCGATGTCGATCTCGCGCAGAAACCGCTCCGGCCCCAGAACCGCGGCCAGCTCGGGCCGCAGCACTTTGATGGCGACGCGGCGGCGGTGCTTCAGGTCCTGGGCCAGATAGACCGTGGCCATGCCGCCCTGGCCCAGCTCCCGTTCGATCCGGTAGCGGTCGGCCAGAGCCGTGGTCAATCGCTCCAGGGCTACGGTCATCGATCAGGTGAGGAGGGACCGGAGGCGCCTGGGCAGCCGGGCCGGACTCCGGTTCTGACGGCGGGGATCACGTGCCTTCGCAGGATGGTCTCGCCCAGGGTCCGGCCCGTTGCGAAGTCGTTGTATCGGCCCGCGAAGATCGTAACCACCATATCGAGTCCCGGGAGGACGTAGATCCTCTGCTGTCCGTTGCCGACCGCCGTACGCGCCTCGATCGGCCCCCCCTCTGTGGGATAGCAGTTGTACCACCAGAAATAGCCGTATCCGTACTC
>DASTEX010000171.1:0-2220 GCA_035709185.1 Gemmatimonadales bacterium | reverse complement strand
CCGGCGCATGGGCTTCCGCTGGGTTCCCCGGCCGGCCCGCGGCACGTACGGCCGCACCATCCGGTTCAACGTGGCCACCCCGCGCGAAGCCTCGGGACGGCTTTCCGACCGGCTGGAGACGGGTCTCCGGGAAGAAACCTTCCTCAGGATCGAGTACAGTGACCCCAGCCCGCACGAGGCGGCCGGGACCCTGAATGCGCTGATCAGCCGGTATGTTGACGAGGCGGCCAAACAGAAACGGGAGAAGCTGACCCAGCTGGCCGCCGTCCTCGATTCCCAGGTGACCGAGCAGGCTCAGCGGCTGCGGTCGGCGGAGGAGAACCTCGAGGGCTTCCGGGTCAGCACCATCACGCTGCCGCGGGAAGACGCGCCCCAGCTGTCGGCCGGCCTCCAGGCGACCAGCTCGTCCGCCTACGGTTCCTACATCGAGATGCGGACCCAGCGCGATAACATGAGACGGGATCGCCGCGAGCTGGACGAAGTCCTCGCCCGGATCTCCCGGGGCGAAGCGGCAATCGACGCCTTCCACACCATTCCGTCCGCCCGGGCGGCCCCGGACCTCCAGAAGGTGTTAGGCGAGCTCTCCGGCGCCGAAGCTGAGCTCCGGACCATGCTCACGCGGTACACCGACGAGTGGAAAGGGGTGAAGGACCTCCGGGAACGGATCCGGGTCCTGCGGGATCAGACGGTCCCGGTCTACGCCCAGGCCCTCTCCCGGCGGCTCAAGGAGCTGGAAGACGAGCTGACCCAGCGGATCGAGGCCTCCGAGCGCGACCTGCGCCAGATCCCGACCCGGGCGCAGAACGAAGCCCGGCTGCGCCGGGAGGTCGAGCAGAACGATGCGCTGTTCCGCTCGCTGAGCATCTCGCAGCAGGAAGCCCGGCTGGCCGAGGCCAGCGCCATTCCCGACCTGCGCATTCTCGACAGCGCCGAGACGCCGACCGAGCCGAGCAAGAACAGCTCGACCAGTCTCATCCTGATCGGCTTCGTCGCCGGGCTGGGTCTGGGCGTGGGGCTGGCACTGCTGATGGACAAGCTCGACCGCCGCGTGCGCTACCCGGAGCAGGTATCTCAGGGTCTGGGCCTCTCCATCCTGGGCACCATCCCGCAGATCCGGCACCACGGCGCCTCGCCCGAGGAGGCGGCCCAGGTGATCGAGGCGTTCCGCTCGGTGCGGCTCAACCTGATGCACTCGTTCGAACAGGGCTCGGTGGTCTCCCTGGCCATCTCCAGCCCCTCGCCGGGCGACGGCAAGTCGCTGATTGCTTCGAACCTGGCGCTGTCTTTCGCCGAAGCCGGATACCGGACCGTCCTGGTCGATGGCGACATCCGGCGGGGCGACCTGCATCGCACGTTCGGGTTGGAGCGGCGCCCGGGGCTGCTGGATTATCTCTCCGGCGAATCGGACACCGCCTCGATCCTCCGGCCCACCACGCACGTGAACCTGATGGCGGTCCCCTGCGGGACCCGCCGCCGTCAGGGCCCCGAGCTGCTGGGCAGTGCCCGGATGCAGGACCTGATCAACGTGCTGCGGGGCCGCTTCGAGGTGATCATCATCGATACGCCGCCGTTAGGCGCCGGGATCGATCCGTTCGTCCTCGGCACCGCTACCGGCAACCTGGCGCTGGTGCTCCGCGCGGGCGAAACCGACCGCCAGCTGGCGGAAGCCAAGCTGCAGGTGCTGGATCGCCTGCCGGTCCGTCTGCTGGGCGCCATCCTCAACGATGTCCGGGTGGGCGAAGGGGCGTACAAGTACTATGCGTACAGTTACGGCTACCTGGCCTCGGACGAGGAAACGTCGGGACAGCTGCCGGCCGTTAAGCGGTAGCGCGCAGCGCTACCGCTTGAGTCACTAGTCGCTAGTCACTAGTCGCTGGTCGCCGTCCCAGCCCTGCTCCGCTCAAAACCGAAGCCCCGTTGTCCGTGACCCGGACAGCGGGGCTTCTTAACGAGCGGGTGGCGAACCACCACAGCCTGCATCCTGGTTCACGCGGAGACGCGGAAGCAGGAAGCCCGTTGACAATGCGAATGCAACCCCTCCCGCAGGGTAGCAGCGCCAAAGTTGATGAGCAGACCGACGGGCCGATTCGTCAGCTTGAGATAGGTCAGGAGCTGCTTGCTGTGGACCGGCGCCAGTCGCTCCACGGACTTGAGTTCCACGATGACTCGGTTATCAACCAGGAGTTCAGCGCGGAATCCTTCCTCGAAAACCATCCCTTT
>DASTEX010000170.1:0-2283 GCA_035709185.1 Gemmatimonadales bacterium | reverse complement strand
GCTTTTCCCGCAGGCTGAGCGGCCGGTCGCGCTTGTTGAGCTTCTCGCCCGCTTCGTTCCGGATCAGCGGGTGGTGCAGAAACCGGGGCATCACGGTCCGGCCCAACAGCCGGGCCAGTGCCAGCTGGCGGCCGGTGGAGGAGAGCAGGTCCTCGCCTCTCACCACCAGGTCGATCCCGTGCCGCAGGTCGTCGACCGTGACCGCGAACTGATAGGTCCAGTTCCCGTTGCGGTCCCGCGCCAGGAGATCACCGCATTGTTCCTGCGGGCGCTGGCGCTGAGGTCCCAGCCGAAGGTCCTCGAAAGACTCCTCGGTCTCAGGCAGACGAATTCGCAGCCCCACTCCCGGTCCGGGTTGGATCCCCTTCTCCCGGCAGGTTCCCGGGTACCGGAGCTCCCGGCCTTCGACCAGGCCATCTCCCAGTTCGCGCGCGATGGTCGATCGGGTGCAGGTGCAGCCGTAGACCAGTCCCCGGGCCGCCAGCTGATCGAGCGCCGCCTGGTAGAGCGCAAAGCAGTCGCTCTGGCGCCAGGGCGACCGGCCACCGCTTCGCAGGCTGGCCCACGACTCCGGTTCAGGCACCAGGCCCAGCCACTCCAGGTCGCTCACAATCTGGGCCTCGTACTCCGGCCGGCAGCGCCCCCGGTCGTGGTCCTCGATCCGAAGCACGACCGCGGCGCCGGCTTCGGCCGCCGCTTGCCAGGTCCACGCCGCGTTCGCCACGTGGCCCAGGTGAAGCCATCCGGTCGGACTGGGCGCGAATCGCGTGAGGGCCCGATAATCAGGGAGGTGCGACCTTCCGGCGGGGGCAGGCATCATAAGTGAGGACCGGAATAAGTGGGAAGGATGAACCCGAGTGCATACTGCATAATGCATAGTGTCTAGTGCATAGGTGTTCCGATGCCAGCCTCTGTTTCGAAACGCCGGGTTCGAGGACCCCTATGCATTAGAAACTATGCAACCTGCACCATGCATTCGTGTTCCCACCTCTCCCTTCTCAGATCTTTCCTCAGAGACCACCTTCTGGCCGGATGGAGTCATGCTGATACGGGTTTCAATTGCAGTCGGGTTGACCATCGCGGGCCTGCCGCTGGCGGCCCAGCAGAAGCTGTCGCTCACCCGGCCCGACGCCGAGTTGGCCGAGCCCTATACCAGCCTGCGGGCGGTGAGGGAATTTGCCGACGGCCGGGTGCTGGTGGCGGACGCGATCGACAAGGTCGTACATCTTATCGACTTCCGCAGCGGAGCCGCCACGCAGATCGGACGGGAAGGCCAGGGTCCGGAGGAGTACTCGCTTCCGTTCTCTCTGTTCCCGACGGCCGACGGCGGCGCGCTGCTGCAGGACTTTGGAAACCGCCGGTTTCTCCCGATTTCGGCCGAGGGCAAGATCGGGAAGGCGTTTTCGACTCCCATGCCGCCGGCCCAGGGCGGTACGCCGGAGGGTAATGGACCGGTGCGGCGAATGATGATGATGGGCGCAGGGCTGTTCAATGCCCAGGGATCCGACGGAAAGGGCCATCTCTACTTCCAGGGAATCGCGCCGCCCGATGACGAGGGCCGGTCGGCGGATTCGGTGCCACTGATGCGCTGGGCCCCGAACACCACCAGGGTCGATACGGTGGCCTGGCTGCCGATTACACCGGGCATGCGTCCGCAGGTCACGCGGGGACCGGGCGGCACCACCATGATGGTGCGGATGGGCGGTGGCGCGGCCTGGTCGAAACAGACGGCCTGGGTGGTGGCGCCCGACGGGCGGATCGCCATCGTCGAACCTGAACCGTACCGGGTGACCTGGATCACCCCGACCGGGCGGGTGGCCGGTCCCGTGGTTCCCTATACGCCGATAAGGGTCACGGACGCAGACCGGAAAGAGTTCCTGGAAGAGCGGTCGCGACAGCGCCCCATCATCGCCCGGTTCGGGGGACCGGGAGGCGGCCGCGTGCCGCCGGTTCAGCCTAATGCCGGTGACGTGGAATTCCCCGACACCAAGCCCGCGTTCAGTGGGCCCTCGGCGGTGCTGGTTGCACCGGACGGGCGGGTCTGGGTCCAGCGACTCCGCCGCGCCGGCGACCGCACCCCACTGTACGACGTGTTTGATCAGCAGGGCCGGAAGGTCGCCGAGGTGACGCTCCGTCCGCGCAGCCGGGTACTCGGCTTCGGCAAGGGAACCGTCTACGTGGCGCGGAATGACGAGGATGATCTGCAATACTTGGAACGTTACCGGCTCAACTAGACGGAAAAGGCGGAAAGGGCGGAAAGGGCGGAACCGGTTCTCCAACCAG
>DASTEX010000169.1:0-7093 GCA_035709185.1 Gemmatimonadales bacterium | reverse complement strand
GGTGTTGAGGATCTCGGCTGCGGTAGGACCCGACTCGCTCATCCGCATGTCCAGCGGCGCACCGCTCCGGAAGCTGAAACCCGCCGATTGATCGTCCAGCTGGCGCGACGAGACGCCGAGGTCGAACAGCGCCACCTCGGGATGGAACTCGCCGACCCGGGAGAGCACCGCGGGGTCGTCGAACGGCGCGGTGAGGATCTGGAGCGGAAGTCCGGTCAGCCGGGCCCGGGTCCGGGCAACGGCCTCCGGGTCCCGGTCGACTCCCAGCACCTGGGCTCCCTGCCGGAGGAAGGCCTCGGCATGTCCTCCGTCGCCCAGCGTCGCATCGGCGACCCGGCGCGGCTGCCCGGCCAGCGCGACGATTTCCTGGAGCAGGACGGGAACGTGATACGGCATGGCCATTCAGCTGCGGTCCAAAGAAAAAGCCCCACCCTGGAATCCCAGAGTGGGGGTGGCAGAGCGGGGCTGACGGGGCTCGAACCCGCGACCTCCGCAGTGACAGTGCGGCACTCTAACCAAGCTGAGCTACAGCCCCAGTGAAGAGGCCGAAAACTAATCGAGCCGTCACCCTCGTGGGAGAGGGGGACTACTTACAGTACGCCTTGATCTGTGACTCGATTCGCGCCTTGTAGCCCTGCGCCAGCTGCATATACCGGGCAACGGTCTCGGGCGGTGCCGCACCCTTCCCGGCCTCGAGCGAGGCTTCCGCCTCATCCCTCAGGGCCTTCGACTTCTGCGCCAGCTCGCACGACTTTCCTTCCATGATCATCGGATCGAGCTTGGGCAGCTGCAGTACCGTGGCCAGGCCCAGGATGTAGTGCGCATTCACGGCGGTCCGCCCGCCAGGCACGGACAGCTGGACCCCCTTCCGTGCCATTGCCCCGGCCGCCTCGAGATCCTGGCTGTCGGTCTTCTGCAATTCCTGCAGCGCCGCGTTGACCAGCAGCAACGCGTAGTTCTGCTTTTCCTCCGCGTCACCCAGCCGCTCCACGAAGGCGCCCAGGGGCTCGGCCTCCTTCAGGCGTTTCTCGGCGGCAAGCTGCTGGATCGCCTTGAGCGCGGGCTTCATGTTGCTCGAGTCAATCGCGTAGAGCCGTTGTACCGCGGCCAGCGTGCTGTCGGACGGACCGGAGACGCTGTAGGCGTTCACCAAGTGCTCGAGCATGGTGGCGCTGTTGGGGTACTTCGCGGCGCCGCGGACGGCCCACTTGAGCAGCCGGGCGGTGTCGGGGCGCTGCGCCGCCGCGACGCTGATCTTGTTGTAGAAGAGCGAGTCGGCCCGGGCCGAGTCGACGTCGAAGGCCTTCTCCAGCGCGTCGACTGCGCAGGTGAAGTCTTCCAGGAACAGGCACGCGTTGCTCTTGAGGTCCCACAGTTCGGCGTTGGTGGGATCGATCGCGAGCCCTTCTTCGGCCACCTGCTTGGCCGCCTCGGGCTGGCCGTAATTGAGGAACAGCCGGAAGGCCTGCTCCCGCAGCGGCTGGTTGGTCGGGGCTACCCGGAGCATTTCCTGGTAGACCTTGACCGTGTTGGCCGAGTCGTTGGCCGCGACATAGGCCTCCGCCAGCTTGGACCAGGCCTCCAGCGCCTGCGGGTCGCCCTTCACCGCGTTCTGATAGTGGCCCAGAACTTCTTCCTTGGGCGCCTTGCGGGCGGCCGCGATCTCACCGAGGCAGTACTCCGCCAGCCCGTGGTTGGGCTGGTCCTTGATCGCTTTCTGCCCCGCGGCCACGGCTTCCTGCGGCTTGGCGGTCTGGTTATCCCAGCACTTCTTGGCGTCTTCCAGGGCCTTGAACGAGCCCGCCAGCCCGTCCGCCGCCGCCTTGCCGAAATCCTCGGGACTCTGGTTAGGCGACTGCGTGAGCGTGGACTGGAATCCGGCGCGGTCGTTCATCCCGATAGCCCGGACCTGGACCGCATAGCGTCCGCCCTCGGTGCGCGCCAGCGCGGACGTGACCAGGAACCGGGCCTGGAGCTGCGAGGCCAGGGTTCGGGCCACGGCCGGCGGCAGCACCGCGTCGGCCGGATAGGCGTATTGCAGGAGCGCCTCGTTCATCTGCTCCCGGGTGATGGTGGTGAACCACCGGCCGGCAACGTCCTCCATCCGTTTCCGCATTCCCTCGCCGACCCGGACGGCAGTAGCCGAGTCCGCCGAGTTGGCGGCGTACGGATTGGCAACCATGAGTCGGGGCAGATTCTGCACCGGGCGGGTGGGCCGATTGGAGCGCAGCTGCGCTGCCACCGGGGTCACGGCCACGGTCGCGAACAGCAGCGAGAGGGTTGGGCGAACAACGAGCATGTACCATGGCCTCCAGGTATCGGCTTTCAGCGCGGCCGGGGCGCCACTGACAATGGCGGGGTGAACCATGGGCGAAGAGGGATTCGAACCCCCGACATCCTGCGTGTAAGGCAGGCGCTCTGGACCAGCTGAGCTATTCGCCCGGAAGCTCGCCCTGCCTCGCATGATGGAGACGTGGAACCCGGCTGGCCGGACACGTCGAACCGCTTCGTCAAAGTGCGATGGCCAGGGGAAACAACACGCAATATCCCAGCACCAGAAGAACCGCGGCGAGGCTGCTGTTCCCGGCGTTCAGGAGCGAGTAGCCCAACACCAATGCCAGCACTGCGGCAGCCAGGACGATAAGGTTTCTTCGGCCCAGGACCGCGCGCCGCGCGCCAGCGGCGAATTCCGTTTGGGGCATAGACTTAGAGCTTACATGCCCAGCCTGCCACGGTCAAGGCAACTGTTCCATTATGGAGCGGGTTGGCGACCAAGGGTACCCAGTACCGAGTGCTGAGTACCCCATGCCGTGCCACGTACCCGGTACTGTGTACCGTACCTGGTACCCTGTACCCCTGTACCGCACCCGGCACGCGGCACGCGGCACCCGACACCCCCGCTACTGCGACACCCCGCTACTGCGCCCCCGCGTCCTCATCTTCATTCTCCACTGTCCAGCCCTCGTTGAGCGCCAGCCGGCGCGGCAGGTCCCGCCGCCGGCGCCAACGCACCGCCGCGAGGACCAGCAGAGCCAGGACGAACCAGCCTCCTCCCGCGGCGAACCAGACGAACCAGCCGAACCTCCGACGCAGGTCACGCTGCCAGGCGCGCTCGAACCCTGCCACCGTGTATCCGGTGGTGGCAACGACGGCGCTGTCGAACGGCTCCCCCGCGGCCAGCCGGCCGACCATGGCGTCCAGGGTTCCCGCCGGATGGAGCCGGGCCAGCAGCTGGACCGTGGAGCCGGCCAGCGCATATGCCGTCGCGGCCTCGGCCTCACCCTGCCGGAGTGCCCGATCGAGGGTCCGGAGATCGCCAATCGCCCCGCGCACGACGGCCAGGTTCAGCCGGAGCGCTTCCATCCGGTCGAACTCTCCCGCCGCGTACACCGCGTACCCTTCGTCGAACCAGAGCGGCAGCCGCACCTTCACCGCCTGGTGCAGCGCCAAATGGGCCAGCTCGTGCCGCAGGGCGCCGTAGGGATCGGGTGCGTCGGCCCGGACCACGATGGTGCGGGCGCCGGGAATCGCGAGCCCCACTCCCCAGGATGGCACCTGGCCTCGTCCGGCCCGGCCCAGCGCGGATCCGTCGGACGCTACCACCAGGCGGACCGGTCCCGGGTCCTGCCGCCCCAGTCCCGGCCACACCGCCACGCGGTCGGCCTGTTCGCCCAGCGCAATCCCCAGCGCCATGTGACGCGAGGCTGCCAGGACCTGGACCCGCCCGACACTCGCCTGCTGGTACGACTCCGGTGCGCCCTGAAGCAGGGCGACCAGCATCAACCCGATACCGACCGTGGAACCTCCCCGCCTGCATTGACCAGTTCAAGCAACTGACGGCACCGCCCCGACCAGGCCGAGAAGGACCCCGCCGCGGCACCCTGGGCCCAGGCGGATTTCGCTTCTTCTTTCCGTCCCGCGAACCAGAGGGCCCGTCCCAGTTCGAAGCGGGCTTCGACCAGGTTCGGGCCCAGCTGGACGGCCCGGCCGAGAAACCCGGCGGCGTCGTGATACATCTCCCGCTCAAGATAGACGAGCCCGAGGTAGTAGTGGGCGTAGAGGGTCGCTTTCCGGTCGCTGTCCTGCCGGATCACCCGGGAGAGGTGCTCGATCGCCTCGCCGAAAATCCGCTTCTTGAGGCAGATGTAGCCCAGGTTCACCCGGGCCATCGTGTTCGCCGGGTCGCGCTCCAGCACCCGCGCCAGGGTGACCATCGCCTCGTCGTACTGTTCCTGCAGCATGAGCGCCCAGCCGAGCAGGGTCTCGGCCTGCAGCTCGTCGGGCGCCAGCTCCAGCGCCCGGCGGAGCGACTGGACCGCCCCGGCATGGTCGCCCAGCGTGATGAGGTGCCAGCCTTTCTCGATGAAGGTGGATGCGCCCAGGCGATCCTGGCGGGGCGACGCCGGCTTGGGCTCGGGCTGAGGCGCGCGCTCCGGTGGCGGTGTGACCTCGCGGTAGCGTTCGACCAGAACCCGAAGGTCATCCTTCAGCTGGTTGAGCTCGCTCACCGCCGCGTCGGCCTGGCGATAGAGCGACATGATCCGGTTCCTGATCCGCTCGCGCTCTTCCGGGCTGAGCGGCCGCGACAGGGCCTGCTGCAATTCCGCCAGCGCCGCCCGGTATTCCGAAACCCACCCCGGGATCGTCATCGGCGCGATCCGGTCCGCTCGATCAGCTCCAGCCACTCATCCACTCTCGCGGCGATCTCTCCCAACGGCAGCACGGCGTCGGCTCCTCCGGCCGCCGCGGCAGCGGACGGCATGCCGAAGACGGCCGAGGTGGAATGGTCCTGCGCGATCCCCTTCCCGCCGGCGTCGTGCAGGGCGCGAAGCCCTTCGGCGCCGTCCCGCCCGATCCCGGTGAGTACCACACCGATAGACCGGGAACCGAAGCTGTCAGCCACCGAGCGGAACAGGGGATCGGCCGCCGGCCGCACTCCCCAGACGGGGGCCTCGCGGCTGAGGCGGATACGCGGTCCGTCCCCGGTCAGCTCCAGCCGCATGTGCCAGTCCCCCGGAGCCACGTAGCCGCAGTCGGGTTGCACCGGGGCCCCATCCTCCGCTTCGATGATGCTGAAGCTGCTGTGGCCGTCGAGCCGTTCAGCCAGGCTGCGGGTAAAACCGGGCGGCATGTGCTGCACGATGACCAGGGCCGCGTTCCGGCCGGGGGCAATGGCGGGGACGACTTCCGCCAGCGCCCGGGGCCCGCCGGTGGAAGCCGCCAGCGCCACACAGGTGCTGGCCCGCAAGGCGCCGGGCTCCAGCGACGATGGAGTGACCCGCCGGGGCCGCGCCAGCACCGGCAGCGCATGAATGTCCGCGCTCCGCGCGGCGTGCAGCGCCGAGCGGACCCGCTGGCCCAGCCGGTCCACGGCGTCAGCACTGCGATCAGCTTCTTTGGGCACCAGCTCCACGGCACCCAGCTCCAGCGCCCGGATCGCCGACTGGGTGCCGGGGCCGGCGTAGGCGCTCACCACCACGATGGGACGGGGCGCTTCCGACATCAGGTATCCAATGGCACCCAGGCCGTCGAGCTCGGGCATTTCCAGATCGAGCGTGACCAGGTCGGGGTCGAGCTGATGCACTTTCCGCAGCGCGTCCATCCCGTTGCGAGCCGTGGCGACCACGCGAAAACCGGGATCGGCCTGAATCAGGTCCGAGAGCAGCCGGCGGAAGAACGGGCTGTCGTCGACCACCAGCACGGTAGCCGGGCTAGAGATCGCGCGCACCGTGGCGAACCGACGAGGCCACCACCCGCCCCGTTGCCAGGTCGAGCTCCACACTGCGGCCGAAATCTTCGCCCACCCATTCGCGCTGGAGCGGAAGGCCGGCCGCGTGGAGCGCGTGACGGCTGGCCAGGACATTGCGCTCCCCGCTGTGAATCAGGCCGGGCGCAAGCAGGTTGGCGAACATGGCGGCGCCGCCGACCAGCCGGGCGACGATCGCGGAACGGTCGGCCCCGGCCTGGAGCATCCGGCGCAACAGCTCGGGGACCGCGGTCTGGGCGTACCGGCCGGCCGGCACGTCGAGGTGGCGCGGCGGCGGCGCCGGGAGCAGTACGTGGGCCATGCCTCCGATCTTCGTCGCCGGATCCCAGAGGATAATCGCCACGCAGCTGCCCAGCCCCAGCGCCACCAGTCTGCCGGAACCCTGACCGGTTCGGATCTCGGCCACCTTTACGATTTCACGATCCATCAGGCCGCCTTGCGGTAGAGCCGTTCGCGGTGGTCGACCGGTTCGAAGTGGTCGCGGGCCGGTCCGTACAGCATTTCCACCTTCCCCAGAAAGAGGAGACCGCCGGGTTTCAGCCCCTCGGCAAACTGCCGGAAGAGCCGTTCCTGAGTCTCGCGTTCGAAGTAGATGACCACGTTGCGGCACACGACCAGGTCGTACGGCGGCGCCGGCGGCAGGTCGCGTCCCAGATCGTGGCGCAGCACCCGCACCAGCGACCGGATGGGTGGGTTCAGGCGGTACCCCTCGCCCTCGACGGCGGCCCAGCGGCCGACCGCATCGGGCGGTGCCTCGCGGAACGAGGAGGGGGGATAGACCGCGGCGCGGGCGGTCGCCAGACAGGCCTCATCCACGTCGGTGGCATCGATCCGGACCAGCGGAGGGGCGGCCGGGCGGCCGGCAGTTTCCCAGGCTGTCGCCAGCAGCATCGCGAGCGTGTAGGGCTCTTCCCCGGACGCGCACCCTGCGCTCCACGCGGTGAACGGCTCGACCCGGCCGCGCGCGATCGTGTCGAGCTCGACGGCCAGCCGGCTCCACGCCTCCGGATTCCGGAAGAACTGGGTGACGTTGATGGTGAGGGCCGCGAGCAGACGCGACACCTCGCCGGGATCGCGCTCGAGCAGCCGGGCGTATTCCCCGAACGTGCTCACACCGCAGGCGCGCATCCGTACCGCCAGCCGCCGCTGGAGACAGCGATCCTTGTACATGTCGAGCGGCGGCAGGTGATGCCCCGCCAGCTGCCGCACCAGGAGCGCAAAGCCGGGATCGTCCTGCAGGGTCATGCGGTGTGCTGAATGGTCTGCAGATTGGCTCGCGCCAGCTGGTGGCGGGGGTTGAGCTCCAGCGCCCGGTTCCAGGCCGCG
>DASTEX010000168.1:0-4458 GCA_035709185.1 Gemmatimonadales bacterium | reverse complement strand
CGAGGCAGTCTCGTTCCTCGCCGCTGCGCGGCTTCGGGTCGAGTCCTGCGACCCAGGGCGGCTCCTTTGGCTTCCCGAGGCAGTCTCGTTCCTCGCCGCCACTGCGTGGCGGCTTCGGGTCGAGTCCTGCGACCCAGGGCGGCTCGTTGGCTTCCCGAGGCAGTCTCGGTCCTCGCCGCCACTGCGTGGCCGCTTCGGGTCGAGTCCTGCGACCCAGGGCGGCTCGGTTGGCTTCCCGAGGCAGTCTCGTTCCTCGCCGCTGCGCGGCTTCGGGTCGAGCCCCCACGGCGCTTCGTTCGGCTTCCCGAGGCAGTCGCTGTTGACCTGGCACGGTAGGCACCGTGTTCCTCTGAGTCGGCCGGTGAAGATGCCGGAGTGCCGGCGCGTCACTCGGTGCGGAGCGCGTCGAGCGGGTCGGCGCTGGTGGCGCGCCGGGCCGGCAGCCAGGACGCCGCCAGCGCCGCGGCGGTAAGCAGCAGGACCGCAGCGATAAAGCTGGCCGGATCCACCGGGTTGACCTCGAACAGCAATGCCCGGAGGAACCGGGTGGCGCCTAACGCTCCCCCGATCCCCAGCACCGCCCCCAGCGCCACCAGCCGGAACGCCTGCCGCAGTACCAGCTCCTGGATCTGGGCCGGCCGGGCTCCCAGTGCCAGCCGGACCCCGAACTCGCGAATCCGGGCCGTGACGTTCCGGGCCATCACGCCGTAGATCCCGATCGCCGCCAGCAGCATGGCGGTGAGCGCAAAGCCCAGCAGCAGCCGATTGGTGAAGCGCCGGGTCGAGAGCGACCGGCTGACCGCATCTTCAAGGGTGTGCACGTCGTAGAACGGCAGATTCGGGTCGATCGCCTTGAGCTCGGACTCGATCTGGCGGTCCAGGCCGAATGGCGCCGACTCAGTCCGGACCACCAGATCCAGGGTCCAGGCGTAATCCTGGGCCAGGGGGTAGTACACGTAGTGGTCGGGCGCTCGGGACAGACTCTGGTGCCGGATACTGGCCGCCACCCCGATCACCGTGCGCCAGGTGGGGTTGTCCTCGGCTCCGGTGTTGATCCGCCTGCCTAACGCCGTGGCACCGGGCCAGTAGCGGCGGGCTACGGACTCGTCGATGATGGCCACCCGCTCGCCGCTCTCCCCATCGGCGGGAGTGAAGTCGCGGCCCTCCAGAAGCGGTGTCCCGACGGCCTCGAAGTACCCGGGAGTCACCCGGCGAATGCTCGCCACCGGAATCGGGGTGTCGGGCCCCGGCTCCTGGCCCTGCACCAGCAGGCTCTGCTGGTTGTCGTTGCTGCTGAACGGCGCAGTGGATGAGAGCCCGGCCGACTGCACTCCGGGAAGGGCCTGTACTCTCTGCTGTAACTGACCGGCCATTTGCCGGACCTGAGCCATTTCCGGGTAGATCTGCCGGGGAATCGAGATCCGGCCCACCAGGACATTGGCGGGCCGGAACCCGGGATCGATCCCGGTCAGGTTGGCGAAGCTCCGGAGCAGCAGGCCGGCCCCGACCAGCAACACGAGCGAGATGGCCAGCTGAGCGACCACGAAGACGTCGTTGAGCCGCCGGGTCGCGCTTGCGTGGCCCGAGCGCCCTCCATCCTTGAGTGACCCGGTCAGATCCACCCGGCTGCCCCGGAGTGCGGGCCCGAAGCCGAACAGCAGCCCGGTGAGGATGCCGAGGGTGGCGGCGAAGCCCAGCATGGCGGCATCCATGCCGATCGGCTCGAGATGGCTCACCCGCTCCACCGCCATCCGGCTCAGCAGCGCGATCCCGCCCCGGGCGAGGACCAGCCCCACCGCCGCCCCGGAGAGCGAAAGCAACAGGCTCTCGACCAGCAGCTGGCGGGCGATGCGGCGGGGGCTGGCGCCCAGCGCGGCCCGGACTGCCATCTCGCGACTGCGGGAAGCCGAGCGCGCCAGCAGCAGGTTGGCCAGATTGGCGCAGGCGATCAGCAGCACCATCCCGACGGCGCCTAACAGAACCAGCACCGGCGTCCGGACCTCACTGACCAGCTCGCCCGCCAGGGGTCGCACCACGGTACCGGGTTGCGGTTCCTCCCCGGGAGCCGGACGAGGGCGTCGCTCCCGCTCGGCCCAGAAATCGACGTTGAGCCGGTCGATTTCGCGGGCCAGGTCTTCCCGGCTGCGGCCCGGTTGCAGGCGGCCCAGTGCATCATAGCACCAGCAGTTGAGCGAGCTGGCCTGGATCGGCAGGGGAATCCACAGCTGGGTCCGACCCGGGAAGCCGAACCCCGGAGGCATGACGCCCACCACGGTGGTCGGGATGTCGTTCAGCATGAGGGTGCGGCCCAGGATCGCCGGGTCGGAGCCGAGGCGGGCCTGCCATAACCCATGGCTGAGTACGGCTACCAGGTTATTGCCCTGCCGGTCCTCGCCGGGAAGGAACACCCGGCCCAGCCGGGGGCGGACGCCGAGCAGCCGGAAGAAATCGACCGTGACGTTGGCCCCGTCGAGCCTGAGGGCCTCTCCCCTTCCGGTCAGGGTGAAGCCGGCCCGGGTGTACATCGCGATGGGGTCGGCCGCGCGAAGCCGGTGGCGGTAATAGTCGTAGAGGGCGTCCGGGTAGTTGACCACCGGGAGCCCCTTCTCCGGCGCCGTGCCCCAGAAGGTCACCAGTTCCGACGGCCGCTCGAAGGGCGGCGGGCGGAGCAGCACCGCGTTCACCATGCTGAAAAAGGCGGTTGTGGCTCCGATGCCTAACGCCAGGGTGAGGAGCGCCACGGTGGTGAGCCCGGGGCTTCTCCGGAGCGAGCGGGCACCGTACCGCAGATCCGACAGCCACCCGGCCAGCGGGCCCCCGGGACCGGGTCCTCCCGGCGGAACCGGCGAAGGGGACGCGGGTCTCTCCACCTGGGTCAGCGCCGCGGGTAACTGGTGACCACTCAGCTGCTCGGCCCGGATCCGCTCCTGTGCGTCCGCGGGGGACAGCCCCCGCGCGAGCAACTCCTCGAACTGGTCGTCGAGCGCGGCGGCCAGTTCCTCGACGATGGCCGCCTCACGGAGCGGATCGAGACCCAGGCCTCGCAGCCGCTGTCGGATCTCGGCCCGCCAGTCAGGCATATTCGGGTCCTACGATTCGGTGCACCGCATCCACGAACGCGTCCCAGGTGCGCCGTTCCTCGGACAGCACTTTCCGTCCTGCCGGCGTGATGCGGTAGTAGCGCCGGCGGCGTTGTCCCGGCTTCTCGACCCAGCGGGCCTGGAGCCAGCCGCGCTGTTCCAGCCGGTACAGCAGCGGATACAGAGTGGCAACATTGAACCGCACGGTCCCACCGGAGCGGGCCTCGATCAGCTTCGACAGCTCGTATCCATGGCGTGACTCCCTCGCCAGCAGGGAGAGAATCAGGAACTCGGCGCTGCCTTTCTTGAGCTGGCTGGTAGGCATGATGGGGTGGCGGGCGGTGGTGGTTGTGTGGGGGTACGATATGTTGGAGTCCAATATATCAACGGATCTCCGGCTGACAAGAGGACTGCTCGGATCGGGCAGAGTCAGCCGGTACCAGCCCGGCCTCCCGTTAGTTTCGGTGCATCGTTTTTCGAACCTGACCTGGCAGAAAGGAAATCGCCCGCTTGGCGTCCTTCTTGCTCGTTCGCGATCCCGATCCAACCCGGCGGCGCCAGGCCGTCGAGGCCGCCCGGAAGACCCTCGCCGCCCGATCCGGTTTCGACACCGGGTCCTTCGAACGGGGAGATATCGCAGTCGTCTGGGGGCTCTGGCATGAAGCCCCCCGCGACTTCGCGTCCACCGAGCAGTGGGACGCCCTGCTCATCGGGGAGGCCATTCCCGGACCGGGGCCCGGCCGGGTGTCGGCCTCGGCCTGGGGGGTCGAGTGGGCCCACGCAACCACTCCACCAGCGCCCCACGACGGCCACCATTTCGCCATAACGGTCACCGCTCCCGGCCGGATCACTATCGCCGGTGATCTGCTGGGTTTCTTGCCGGTCGGTTACGCCACCCTCGGCGACGTGCTGCTGGTAGCATCGAACCCGGGCCTGTTCCGTTCCCATCCGTTGTTTCGGGATGAGCTCGATCCGGTGGCGGTGACCGCGATCCTGATGACCAACAGTCTCATCGGCGGCGCCACCATTCAACGAGGCGTGCGCCGCCTCGCTGCCGGTTTTGTGCTCCGGACCGAGCCGGGTGGTCCTCCGTTTGAGGAATTGCAGTTCCGCCCCGTTGTGAGCGGCCGCCATCACGGTGTACCCGCGGTGGACTGCGTCTGGCGCCTGCATGAGGCGCTCCGTTCCGCGGTTCGCCGCCAGGTGCTGCCCGGTGTCCGGAACACACTGCTGCTGTCGGGTGGACTGGACTCCCGTCTGTTGGCCGGCGTGCTGGCGCTCGAGCAGATGCCGGTGGAGGCAGTCACCCGCGGGTCGCCGAAGGACAACGAGTACCAGTGCGCCCGGCGGGTCGCCGCGGCACTCGGGATCCCTCACC
>DASTEX010000167.1:0-2764 GCA_035709185.1 Gemmatimonadales bacterium | reverse complement strand
GACACCTGTTTCGTGCTCAATCCCAACGACCCGGGTCTGCTGGCCTCGCTCGATCGGCTCTCGGCGGAAGCTGCCTCCAGGCCGGCTCCCGCCGGTGGCGCGTCCATCGCGGCCCATGTGGATCACCTGCGATACTCCTTCGAGCTCCTCAACCGCTGGAGCCGGGACAAGGATGCCTTCGCCGATGCCGATTTCAGCGCCAGCTGGCGACGAGGCACCGTTACTTCTGATGAATGGCTGGCCCGGCTGGCAGCACTGCGGCACGAGATCGAGCAGTGGAAGGAGGTCGTGGCCACGCCGAGGGAGCTGACGAGTGTCGAGCTGACCGGTCTGATTGCCGCCGTCGTGCACCTCGCCTATCACCTCGGCGCCATCCGTCAGATCGACCCGTCATTGCAGGGTCCCAAGGCCGCGGACTGAGCCCGAGCCCATGGAGGTATCGTGATCCCGCCCGAAGAGCGGCTCCGGCCGCATCCCAGCACCCGCCTGGCCGGTCCGGTCGTCGAGCTGCGTTTCGCCGAGTTCGCCCGGATGCTCCGGGCAGAACCGGCGGAGGCCAAGGAAGGGCATCGCCAGACCGGGCTGATCCACCGGGGCGCGCTTCGGGTCCTCCTGTTCACCTTCGAGCCCGGCGGCCGTCTGCCGGAACATCAGGCCCCGGGCCAAATCCTGATTCATTGCCTTCGGGGCGAGCTGATGGTCAGCGCGGATGGAGGGAACCATCGGATTTCAGCCGGCGAGGCGGTGGCCATCGATCCGGACGTGTCGCATTCGGTCGAAGCACTGGCCCAGAGTGAGATGCTGCTGACCGTGTGCAAGGTAGACCCGTAGCGTCACGTGCAACAACTCTCGCTGGCCTCCGCAATCACGCTCCTCAGCCTGAACTGCTCTCTGTTCGGGCCGGACGGTCCGCGGGATGAAAGGCAAAATTTCCTCAGGCATGCCATGGACCAGTGGGCCGCGAACGGGCCGGCCGGCTATGAATACACCCTGGCCTTCAGCTGCGGAGAGTGTCCAGCCGAATGGACTCACCCGCTGCGGATCCGGGTCGCGGCCGGCGAAGTGGTCAGCGTGCTCGATCTGTCTACGGGAACGCCGGTCGATCCGAACGAACGGAGCCTGACGATAGATGAGTTGTTCGAGGTGATTCAGAACGCCGTGCAAGAGGACGTCTACCAGCTGGCGGTGAAGTACCACCCGGATCTCGGTTATCCCATCTCCATCTCGATCGACCATGACAGCCGAGTGGTGGATGACGAGGTTGGGTACTCTACAACCGACCTGGCAGCCCTGGAGTGACGGGCTCTGGATCCGCAAATGAAAAGCGCCGAATGACAGGACATCCGGCGCCTTGCTCGCGCAGGGTTGGCGCTGCAGGCAACGCCGTGAACCGGGCTACTGCCTGATCCAGGTCGGGCGAAAATCGCGGGTCACACCGCCGACCAGCACCCGCACCACTTCGCCATAGGCCTCCTCGGGGTCCCGCACCGCAATCGAGGGCAGGCCCGAGCTCACGTGCATCCGGCCCACCGTCCCATTGGCCGCGGAGCTGCCGCGCCACACGGTCCCGCCGGTGCTGGTGGAGAGCAGCCGGACCGTGAGCTCGGCGGACACGGTGGCCTTGAGCGACAGACCCGAGCCACCCACGCGGCCCCGGGGTCTCACATCCGAGACCTTGAGCCGGCCGACAAAGACCGCGGGAACGTTCTTCTCGCGACCCAGCGCCTGGGCCAGCGCGCTGCCGTCGCCGTCGTGGATCAGCGCCCGCAGCGAGGAATCCGCCGGGCCCAGCTCGAGCACCTCGATGCCCTGGTTCGCCAGCAGCTCCTCCGCAAAACGCTGAGTGGCCAGCAGGGTCATGCCGCTGTCGGCCGATTCCGAAGCGAACGTAACCAGCGCGATCCGGCCGTACGGCTCGAGGTTCATCCGCGGGGCCACCTGGGTGTACTTGGCGGCACACCCGGCGATGGCCAGAACGCCGAAAAACGCCAGCACGTAACGCGTTGGGACACACCTGGTCGCAGCCTTCCCGGGCATTTTGAACCCACCTGACGATAGATTCTCCCTCAGGAAGCAAGAGGTGAGCCAGAAGAGTGCACCCGAGACGGGGGCGGCCCGGCCGCGGCCGTCGAGCCGTGACCGGAAGGCGATCCACGGTGACCCGATCGATCCGGCTGAGCCTGCTGGCGCTGGTGCTGGTGGTGGCCGCTGCTCTGATCGCCGGGTTCGGGTACGAAACCGTCGGGCGACGACGGGACCGCGCCCGGGTTCCCCGGATCGGCGAGGCGATCGATATCGGCGGTCGCCGCCTCAACCTGTTCTGCTCCGGCACCGGGACGCCGACGGTCATCCTCTTCCCGGGTGCGTCGCAGCCGGGCTTCTCCTGGTCCCACATTCAGCCGCAGCTGGCGCGACTCACCCGGTCCTGTTGGTTCGATCGCGCCGGCGAGGGCTGGAGTGATCCGGGTCCCTATCCGCGGACCAGCTCTGCGACCGCGGCCGACCTCCGGGCGGCGCTGTCGAAGGCCGCGGTGCCGCCGCCCTACGTTCTCGTGGGACATTCGCTGGGGGGACTCGATGCCCGGGTCTTTCATTATCTCTATCCAGGCGAAGTGGCGGGAATGGTGCTGGCCGATGCCGCTCACGAGGAGGAGCCGCGCCGCGCCCCGGCCTCCATGCTGGGCCGCACCGCACCGCGGTGGCTCTGGCGAACCCTGCACTTCGGGTTCAGCGCGGCGGCGCGATTCGGATTGATTCGTCTGCT
>DASTEX010000166.1:0-6304 GCA_035709185.1 Gemmatimonadales bacterium | reverse complement strand
GTGAGCTTCTCCGCGCCGGCCGTGCTGACCGCGCGGGCGATGCCGAAGTCGGCGACGACCGCGTGCCCGCCCTCCAGCAGGATGTTCTCCGGTTTGATGTCGCGATGAATGATCCCGCGGCTGTGGGCATATCCCAGCGCGTCGGCGACCTCGCGGGCGATGCCGAGCGCCTCGTCGATGGGAAGCTGCTTCACGCGATCGAGCCGGGCACGGAGCGACTCGCCCTCGACCAGCGGCATGACGTAGAACAGGAATCCATCGGCCACGCCCGAATCGTAGAGCGGAAGGATATGCGGGTGACGCAGGTTGGCGGTGGTTTCGATCTCGCGAAGGAAGCGCTCCGGTCCCAGTGCCGCGGCCAGTTCGGGGCGGAGTACTTTGATTGCCACCCGCCGGCGATGTCGCAGATCCTCGGCCAGGTAGACGGTGGCCATCCCGCCCGCGCCCAGCTGGTGCTCGATCCGGTAGCGGTCGGCCAGCGCGGCTGCGAGGCGGTCGGGATGACTCATCGGGTCACTCCCGGCACCGTCATGAGCCAGATATCGGAGCGGAAGTCGTCCACCCGACAGGCCGCTCGGCGGGCCGAAGGGTCGAGACCGATGGAAACCGGGCGGTCTGCCGCTGGCGTCATTGGGAATGCCCAATTCTAGCCCCGATTGGCAGAGCCGGAAGGATCCTAGGCTCCCTGAAGCAGCTTCTCGAACCGCGGATTCCCTTTGAGCGGGGCGAAATTGGGATCGATCCGGAGATACCCCGGCGTCAGCACGTAGGGGATCTTCACCAGCTCTTCCAGCAGGTCGAGCGCCTTCTCGTGCTCTCCCGCCAGGATATAGACCCGGATCAGCTGATGCTGGTAGTAGGTGCCGACGTTCTGGTCCTGGCTCAACGGATTGAAGCTCGCTCCCAGTACGGCCTCCGTGATGGCCTCGTCCTTCCGGCCCAACGTGGCCAGGGCCAGCCCCCGGAAGATGTGCCGCTGGGGATCGTTGGGCGTATCCTGGATCTGTCGGGCGAACTCCGCCTGGGCCGTGTCGGCGAACGCCCGGGCCCGGGCCTGGTCTCCTTGAAGGGTCCAGACCTGCATCAGGGTCGTGGCCCAGATGGCCCGGTCGTCGTCGAACATGGACGGAGGCAGCCGGAGCACCAGCTGCTGATCCGCGTCCTCCAGCACCCAGTACAGATCCTGGTAGAGCGCGAAATAGCTCACGAGGGCGGTGCGCGGCACTTCGGCCGGCACCGCGCGGATCACTCCGCGCGCCCCGGCCAGATCACCCTGCATCAAATGGATGAAGGCCATGTTCTCCTGGGCGCCGAGATCGCCCGGGGCCTCGGCCAGAATCTCCCGACCCAGTGCCAGCGCCTCCGGATATTTCCGCAGGGAAACCAGATAGCCGAACAGATTCGTTTTCGCTCCCCGCGACCGCGGGTCGACCTTCACGGCCTGCTGGGCGTGGGCCAGCGCCTCCGGCCAGCGCCCCCGCGACGACTCCATGCCGGCGGCCATCCGCAGGACCTGGGGATCGTTGGGGGAGAGCCGCATCGCGGCCATGACTTCCGCGCGGGCTGCTTCCGGGTCGTTCTTTACATTGACCAGGTACAGCGACCGGGCCCAATGGGTGAGCACCGCATCCGGCGCCAGCGCCTTGGCCCGGTCGATCGCCCGAAGGGCACGAGCCGCCACCTCCGGGCTCGGCGTGCTGTTGAAATAGAGGTTCGACAGTACCCGCCCCAGCCGGGCCCAGGCCTCCGCGAAAGTGGAGTCCAGCGCCACCGCCTGCTCATAGTGGGCAATCGATTGCCGAAGACTCGAAGGGTCGTTCCCGGGAACAGCCAGAGCCTTGAGGTAGAGGTCGTACGCGGCAAGGTTGCTGGTGGGCCGCTCCACCAGCTCCTGCTCTTCCTGGGGGGCGAGGGCCACGTTGAGCGCACCGGCCACCTGGGTGGCGATGCTGCCCTGGACCTGGAAGATGTCGGTCAAGTCGGCGTCGAAGCTCTGCTGCCAGGTCCCGGCCCCGGTCTTCACGTTGATCAGCTCGGGGACCACCTGAACCCGGCTGGTCCCGCCGGACGATTTGATCCACGAGACCGTCGAGGTAAGCAGGTAATCCACGCCCAGCTCCCGGCCGATCTCCTGGGGAGTCTTTCTCGTTTCCCGGTACTGATCCGAACTGGCCCGTGCCGTCACCTGAAACCCGGCCAGTCCCATCAGTTTGCCCCGCACCTGGTCGGCCATCCCGTCTACGAAGTAGTTGTCTTCCGCGGCACCCCGGTTCTCGAACGGCAGCACCGCCAGCCGCACCACCGATCCCGCGGTCGCGGCTCCGGCCGGGCCCCGGAAAACCAGCAGGGTGGCGACGACGGCCCAGAATACCAGCGCCGAGGCCGCGCCTAACGTGGCGTTCCTCCAGGTGAACCGGGCTGCCAGCCCGGTGACGGCCCTACCCGCTGCCCGGCGGGCCTCCATCTTCCCGGTCAGGAAGAGGACCACGCCGCCGATCGCGAACAGCGCCAGCGCCAGCCCCAGCGCCCAGACCGGGAGTCCCCAGCGCCGGACCAGCCCGTACACCAGGACCAGCGCCAGCGCGCCAAGCCCCAGGAACAGTCCCCACACCTTGCCGGTGCCCGGCCCCGTTCCGATGGCCGGCATGGCCGTCGGGGTCCGGGCGCCCGACAACGGTCCCAGCCGGAGCTGGTCTTCGGCGCTGCCTAACGCCCTGGCGAACTCTCCCGCCGTCTGCCACCGGTCGGCCGGGTTCTTGGTGAGGGAACGGGCCACCACGGCTTCGATGGCCGGCGAGAGTCCTTCCCGCGAGCTGGTGAGGGGACGGGGCGCTTCCGTCATGCCGCGTAACACGATGGCCTGGGCCGTCGGCCCGGTAAACGGCGGCTCACCCGACAGCATCTCGTACAGCACGCAGCCCAGCGCGTAGATGTCGCTCCGCCCGTCGACCGTGGCAGAACCACTGGCCTGTTCCGGGCTCATGTAGTGGGGGGTGCCCAGCGAGAAACCGGTCTGGGTAATCCCCGCCCCGCTGGCGCCAACCGCCCGGGCGATCCCGAAGTCGGCCACCAGCGCGTGACCGGTGGTGAGCATGATGTTGGCCGGCTTGATGTCGCGATGGACGATCTTCCGGCCATGGGCGTAGGCCAGTGCCTCGCTCACTTCCCGCGCGATGCGGAGCGCCTCTTCCACCGGCAGCTGGGTCTCGCGCTTGATTCGCTCATGCAGCGACTCGCCCTCCACGTAGGGCATCACATAGAACAGCACCCCGCCGGCATCGCCCGAATCGTGCACCGGCAGAATGTGGGGATGGTTCAACTGGGCCGCGATTTCCACTTCCCGCAGAAACCGCTCGGCGCCTAACGTAGCGGCCAGGTCGGGCCGCATCACCTTGACCGCCACCTGGCGGCGGTGCTTCAGGTCGGTGGCCAGGTACACCGTGGCCATGCCGCCTTCACCCAGAACCCGCTCGACCGAGTAGCCCCGGCCCACCAGCGCCCTCCGCACCCGGGCGATTTCACTCGCATCGGTCACTTCGGTCCGGGGCGGCACCCCGGGCTCGGTGGGAGTAGCCCTGCCGCAGTGGAGACAGAACAGCGCTTCCTCGGGAAGCGGCGTCCGGCAGGCGGGACAGGCGCGGGCGGCGGTGGTCATGTTCAGGTACCGGTGGACCAGGACCAGCCGGTGATCCGCCAGCCGGCGGCGGTCTTCTGCAGGGCAGCCGTGAGGGTCGCACCGGTCTGCTTCACCAGCTTTCCGTTCTGGGTGAACTCGAAACTGGTGGGAACCACGACGTAGGCCCAGACTCCCTCGACGTTCACGTGCCGGGGAGTGGCCAGCGTCACGACCGGCCCGGTCATCCCATTCTTCTTGACGTAGGCCTCGAAGTCACTGGCCCACCTGGCACAGGAGCCTGCACCATGCCACTCGTAGGGGGGAAACTCATCGATGATGGAGGTCTGCTCGGCGCAGGCGGCCAGGGCTGATTCAACGTTCCCCTGGTTGAATCCGTCAATGAACTGGCGTACCGTAGCCATCACCTCGGTCTCTTGCGCCGCGGCGACCGGTGCCTGGGTCAGGAGTGCCAACCCGATTGCAATGAAAGTCTTGCGCATGTCCCTGTCCTTGTGAGAGTCAGCGAGCGAGGTTCAGCTGCTCCTACTTGTGGGGGTGGGCCATCTTGGGTGGCGCCTCCGCGAACGAGTATCCCCGGGCGGGACAACGGAGCGCCGGATTGGTCGGGGAGAACACGCCTTCCGGGTTGTCCTTCCAGAGCCAGACATGCAAGTCGTAGTGGTGGAACCCGGGCGGCATCAGCGGCGCGTGACCCTCCATGGGGCCTTGCAGCTCCTGGCCGAACACGGTGGGCCGCGAGGCGCCCGCGCCCACCAGCTCCGCGGGCATGAACCACTCCGCCGCCACCAGCCGAAGCGAATCGCCCACCGGCTCGTAGATGAGGACCTGGGGCTTGGATGGATCGAGGGTGGGGCCGATGTTCTGGAAGTTCAGGAAGTGCACGCCCATGCCGCCGGCCGGGTACTTCATCGACCCTTCAATGGCACCCTTGGGGTACTCGATGCAGGCCACCGACGAGAGGTACCCGTCGTGCACGGCGAGGATCGGGTCACGGTATTTGTCGAGCAGGGTGCGGACGGCAATGAGCTCGGGCGGTACCGCTGACTGCTGCGCGGCCGCCGGCAGGGCTGGGAAGCCCAGGAGACCGAACAGCACTACGGTTCGGAAAATCATAAGGAATCCTCGATAAAGAGTGATCATCGTCCCGGAATCAGGTCTTCGAGTGCAGCCATCAGCTGCCGACTGTTGAATGGCTTGGCCAGAAAGCCATCGGCATCACCTTCGCCCGACCCAGCCCCATCCTCGCCGCTGATCAGTAACACCGCGACCTCATCCAGCTCCGGGATCGCCCGGATCGCACGGCACAGGGCCCGGCCGTCGAGACCCGGCACCACGATGTCGCTGATGACCAGGTCGACCCCGCCCGAGCGCACCAGCCGCAGGGCTTCCACTCCATCGGCCGCCTCGAGCACTCGCTCGACGTCCAAACCGGGACCGCCGAGACAGGTGCGCAGGTAGTGCCGCATGTCGGGATCGTCGTCGACCAGCAGGACGGTGAGCGGGATCAGATGCCTCCAGGCGGACCTCACGGTCCGGTGAGAATGCCGAGCTGTGCTGTCGTGATAGAAATGGCGGCTCGGTGTGTCAGGAGCGCTACCAAGGTGGGGCTACGGGGGGAAGGCGACTAGCAGCCAGGTATCAGAGACGTGCGGGGTGGTCACATCGGACGAATAGGCAGGCCTTGCCGCCCTTTTCCGGATCGCCAGCCGGTAGGGCGCATCCCGTACCGCTCCTTGAAGGCGTTGGAGAAGTGAGCCACGCTCTTGAATCCGACCGTATAGGCGACCTCGGCCACCGACCCTGCCTGGGATTCGAGCAGGTGTGCCGCCCGTTCCAGCCGCATCCGGCGAATCAGGTCCGACGGCGTCTCACCCAGCAGATGACGCAGGCGCCGGTGCAAGTGACCTCGGCTGTGGGCGACTTCGCGAGCCAGCAGCTCGACATTGAACGATTCCTCACCCAGATTCGCTTCAATCGCCGCCCGCACCCGGTCCAGGAACTGCTCATCGGCCGGCTCGACGACTGCCGGCCTCGGGTGCAGCCTCGGTACCGGGGCCGGGCCGATTCCCTCGAATCGTTCCCGGAGTCGCCGCCGGATCGCGATCAGGTTCTCGATCCGGGTCAGGAGCTCTCCCACTTCGAACGGCTTGGTCAGATAGTCGTCGGCCTGTTCCCGCAGTCCGGCCAGCCGGTCGGCCGGCTCGGCCCTGGCGGTCAGGAGGATGACCGGGATGAAATCCGTCTCGGGATCGGTCTTGATGGCCCGGCAGAGCGCATAACCGTCCAGGCCGGGCATCATGACATCCGAGAGCACCAGGTCGGGCAGCAGGCGACGGGTCATCTCCAGGCCCGCTGCACCATCGACCGCTTCGAGCACCCGGTAGGCCGGCACGAGATGCTGGCGAACGTAGGCCCGGACTTCGTCGTTATCCTCGACGATCAGTACGGTGGTGACGTCGTCCTCGGCCGCAGTGGACTGGGGTCGTGCCGGGGTCAGCCGGGGCCGCGGCACGCCCATGCGAGGGGCGGCGGGTGCGGTGATGATTTCCCGGTCCACTGCGATCTGATCGTCGGTGAGATGTGCCCGACCCAACGGCAGCGTCACCACGAAGGTGCTTCCCAGGCCGACTTCGCTTTCGACCGTAATGCTGCCCCCATGCAGACCCG
>DASTEX010000165.1:0-6774 GCA_035709185.1 Gemmatimonadales bacterium | reverse complement strand
CGTCGGTGTCCTCTACCGCCGGGGCGGGATGTTCGGTCAACTGTGTGGTGGTGATTTCCCGGATGGTGCGGAGGGCCCGGCGGTCTTCGGCATTGAGTCCCGCGGAATCAGTCACTGCCAGCTGACTGAGCAGACGGGATCGCGATTCGCGATACCAGTTGTCGAATCCACCGGTCTGGAGCCCCTTGGCCCGCGCCACGTCAATTTTGTCGGCCAGGGCGCGGGTCTCGAGGAAGGCCTGCTCCAGGTTGCCCAGCGGGCCGGTGACGACCGGGGCCACCGGACGGCTGCAAGCGGCGCCGGCCAGCGCCGCCAGGAGAAGTGCCGCCCCGGCGCCTCTCACGCGCCGGAGATGGTCCACGTATTCGATCCCAGAATGGCTTCCCGCAGGCCGCCTTTGGCCGCCCTGGTCTCCTGGGCGATCTGGCCGTGGACCTCCGCTTCGTAGCTCGGTCCCGGGCTGTCATAGAGCACGCCCAGCGCCATCGGGAAGGCCGGAGGCTGGAGGTCGGCCAGCATCATCGCCAGGGGGCGGTTGGTCTGGTCGTGCACCAGCAGATCGGACTCGGAGACTCCCTCACCCAGCGTCACCACCTCGAGCGTGAACGTGCCCGGGCGGACCCGGATGCCCTTGTTCCGGTTGGCGCCGAACACCAGCGGCTGTCCGTGGACCAGGTGCAGCTGGTTGTCGGGGGCGGCTTCCTTGGCGGTGAAGTTGTCGAAGACGCCATCGTTGAAGACGACACAGTTCTGGAAGATCTCGACGAAGGCCGCGCCCTGGTGGGCCCGGGCCCGCTTGAGCACCTCCACCAGGTGAGCCTGGAGCGTATCGATGGAGCGGGCGACGAATCGGGCGCCGGCGCCCAGCGCAAAGGAAGCCGGGACCAGGGCCGGGTCCACCGAACCTCTCGGGGTGGAGGGCGTCCGGGTCCCCCGGCGCGACGTGGGCGACGCCTGGCCCTTGGTGAGGCCGTAGATCTCGTTATTGAAGAGCAGGATCTGCAGGTTCACGTTGCGGCGGAGCACGTGCAGCATGTGGTTGCCGCCGATGCTCAGCCCGTCACCGTCACCGGTGATCATCCAGACATCCAGCTCGGGATTGGTGAGCTTCACGCCGGTCGCGATGGCCGGCGCGCGCCCGTGGATGGTGTGGAACCCGTAGGTACCGACATAGTACGGGAACCGCGAAGAGCAGCCGATCCCGGAGACGAACACGGTCTTGTCGCGCGGCGCCTGGATGTCGGCCAGGACCTTCTGCACGGCCTTGAGGATGGCGTAGTCCCCGCAGCCGGGACACCACCGGACTTCCTGGTCGGTGGCGTAGTCCTTCGGCGCCAGGTTGGGCGTCGGGAGAGTCGCGGTCATGTCATGCCTCCATCGCGGCGCGGATGGCGTCCGCGATCTCGCTCACTTTGAACGGCTTGCCGGTCACCTTCGAGAGGCTTCGGACCGGCAGCAGGTAGGTGCTCCGCAGGATCGTGGCGAGCTGGCCGCTGTTCATCTCGGGCACCAGCACGTGGTCGAACCGCCGGAGCAGATCGCCCAGGTTGCGGGGGAACGGATTCAGGTACCGGACGTGAATGTGGGACACGTCCAGGCCCTGGTCGCGCGATTGCTGGACCGCCTTCCGGATCGACCCGTAGGTCGAACCCCAGCCGACCACCGCCACCTTGCCGCCCGGTTCGCCCAGGGTGACTTCCTGCTCGGGAATGTCGTCGGCGATGCGCGCGACCTTTTCCGCCCGGGCCCAGGTCATTTTCTGGTGGTTCTCGGGGTCGTAGGAGATGTGGCCCGAGTTGTAGTTCTTCTCGATGCCCCCGATCCGGTGCTCCAGCCCCGGCGTCCCCGGGACGGCCCAGACCCGGGCCAGGGTCTCAGAGTCTCTCAGGAAGGGGTGGAAATCGGCGGTTTCGGTCCGCTGCTGCACCGGGAACGGCGGAATGGCGTCGAGGTCCGGCACCTGCCAGGGCTCGGCGGCGTTGGCCAGATAGCCATCGGTGAGCAGGATCACCGGCGTCATGTGGCGCACCGCGATCCGCACCGCCTCCACCGCCACTTCGAAGCAGTCGGACGCGGTAGCGGAAGCAATCACCGCCAGTGGGCTGTCGGCGTTGCGGCCGTAGACCGCCTGGAACAGGTCGGACTGCTCGGTCTTGGTGGGCATACCGGTGGACGGCCCGGCCCGCTGGCTGTTCACCACCACCAGCGGCAGCTCGGTACTGATTGCGAGACCCAACGCCTCGGTCTTGAGGGCGATACCGGGACCGGAGCTGGAGGTCACTCCCAGGGCGCCCGCGTATGAAGCGCCGATGGCCGAGCAGACGGCCGCGATCTCGTCCTCGGACTGGAATGTCACCACACCCAGGTGCCGCAAGCCCGCGAGCATGTGCAGTAGCGACGACGCCGGAGTGATGGGGTAGGAGCCGAAGAACAGCGTCTTGAGCCCGGCCTTCTGGACCCCGGCGATGAGCCCGAAGGCCAGCGCCTCGGCGCCGTTCACCGCGCGGTAGGTTCCCTCCGGCAGCTCCGCCCGTTTGACCGTGACGCCCTGGATATCGGCGCCCAGCTCGGCGGTTTCCCCGTAGGCGTGCCCCGCTGTCAGCGCCGCGATGTTGGCCTCGGCGATCGGCGGAGCCTTGGCGAACTTCTTATGCAGCCACCCGATGGTGGACTGGTGGTCTCGGCCGTACATCCAGAGCATGAGCCCCAGCGCCCACATGTTGCGGCAGCGGAGTGCCTCCTTGGACGAGACTCCGTACTCCTTCACCGCGGCCTGGGTGAGCTTCGAGATATCCAAAGCCAGTACCCGATAGGGTGCCAGGGTCGCGGTGCCGATCGGGCTTTCCGCGTAGCCGGCCTTGTCAAGGTTCCGGGGCGTAAACGCGCCGGTGTCGAGCACCAGCAGTCCGCCCACCGAGAGGTCCTTGATATTGACGACTAGCGCCGCCGGGTTCATCGCTACCAGCACGTCGAGGGCGTCGCCGGCCGTGAGGATGTCGTCGCCTCCAAAGTGGATCTGGAAGGACGAGACCCCGAAGGTGGTGCCGGCGGGAGCCCGGATCTCGGCCGGGTAGTCCGGGAAGGTCGCGAGGTCGCTCCCGGCCAGAGCGGTCTCCATGGTGAACTGGGTGCCGGTGAGCTGCATGCCGTCGCCCGAGTCACCCGAGAAGCGGATGACAACGGAGTCCCGCTCCTGGCGGGCGGCAGGGGAACTGTCTGGGGCGGTAGTGGTCATATCAAGGAATCTACTAGAAGGACTTGGGACTTAGGATTTGGGACTTAGTGTTGGGGATTCGGCCATGGGTCTTAGCCAGGGACCCAGGACTGAGTCCTTCCGTTAAATTGCTGCTATTCATTGAATGTCCGATGGGGTGTAGGTCAACTGGCAGACCGCCCGGCTGTTAACCGGGAAGTTGCAGGTTCGAATCCTGCCGCCCCAGCTTCCCGGTCGTAGGACTTACGACTTAGTCCGTCCCGCACTGCCCCAGGAGACCGCGCATTCCTTTGGTGGCGGCGGGGTGGTGTCCTGAGTCCTAAGTCCTTAGTCCTTTCTTGATCAGCTGGATCTGCCCCGCATGATAGATGTCGTGGGCCGCGATGCCGCGGATGGTGAAGCCCCGCGGATACCGGCTGCCGGGTGAGGGTGCCTGCAGCCTGCCGGGTTTCACCTTCCGGACCGCGTCGATCAGCTCGCGATGACACTGCTTCAGCAGAGCGATGTCACGCTTCAGGTCCTGGTCAGTGCCGCCGTCGCGCACGAACCAGTTGGAACCACTGTAGGGAAAGGAGCCCCGCCTGGCGCCGGTCAGCCGGCGGGTAACCGCGTACTTCCAGTACGCCGTGTGGATGATCAGCTCCCAGATGTTATGGCGCCCGCGTCCCGGTCGCCGCGCGGCCTGAGCGGGAGTGAGCCCGCGAATGCTGCCCAGGAGGTTGGTGCCGTGCCAGGCACGACGCTGAAAGGCTTCGTCGAGCAGAAGCAGCAGCTCGGTGATGGCGGTATGCTGAGGCATGGGATGGAGCGGGAGAAGTGACTATTCCAGCACGGTCAGATGAACCAGCTTCCGGATCTCCGCGCCGGACCAGGTTCGGCCCTTCCCTACCCCGGGACAGAAACGGGCAATGTCCTCGTTCCATACCTTGGCGCGAAGGTTCTCGGGCCAGAACGGCCAGGTGCGGCACTGGTTGGGCCGGGCCTCGTAAACCCCGCAGCGTTTGCCCTCCAGGAACTGGCAGGGTCCCAGCGTGTCCTTCAGGTGATAGTGACCCTCGGTCCGGGCGCAGTACCGGCGGGTGAACTGCTGGGTGGAGAGTCCGAGATGCCGGGCCAGCCGCTGCCGGTCCGCCAGCGTCAGATAGACGTAGCCGTAGGCATCGCGCGAGACGCAGCACCGGCCGGTCTCCTGGCACTCGAACTGGACGCCATTCTGCCACCAAGGCATTGAACCCCTCCTCTATCCGTAGCTCCACAAGATAATTACCGGTTAGCAGTTAGCGGTTAGCGGGGGGGGGAACCCCGCAAGGACCGTCTTCGACTACCTTCGACCGTCTTCGACGTTTTCGACGTCCTCGACGTCCTCGACGTCCCCGACGGTGCTCCCAAGGGCCGCCTCCCACCGGTCCGTCACCAGGTCCCACGTATGATGGGCCAGGACCTTGCGGTATCCCCGCTCCCCCATGGCCGCCCGCAATTCGGGGCTGCCTAACAGTTGAAGCAGGCACTGCGCCAGGTCGGGCCCGTCAAGCGGCGCGGCCAGGAGCCCGTCCACCCCGGGTTCAATCAGGCATTCGCTGGACGGGATCCGCGCTCCCACAACCGGTTTGCGGCACATCCAGGCCTCCAGGAACACCAGGCCGAACGATTCCTCCACCGAGGGAAGCGCCACGATATCGCAGGCATCCAGAATGGATGGACCATCCCGCTCAACGAAGTCCGAGACCTCCACGATCCGGTTCCGCCGATCCGGGTCCACGGCAGCGAGTGCGGTGATGACCTCGGGCGAGCGATGGGCCTGCTGGCCGGCGAGCAGCAGCCGGGCCTCGGGATAGCAGCGCCACACCAGATGCATCGCCTCGAGCAGCGCCAGCACCCCTTTCCGGAAATCCTGGCGACCTACGAAGCCGATTACCGGGCTGGTACCCAGCCCCAGCTTCGCGCGCAGTGCCGTGCCATCCCTGTGGTCAAAGGCAGAGGGGTCCGCCCCGGCCCCAACCACATGTGCTCTTCTCGCCCCCCGCTGCCGAACGAAGTCCTGCTCGGCCGGGGTGAGCGTCAGCACCGAATCACACCTCGCCAGCATCGGGCGGAACAACGGCTGGTCGGCCCAGGCCCGGGCCACGTGCAGAATCGGCAGGCCGACCAGCCGGAAGGGGCGTATCCGGCGGGCGAGGTGCACGCCGTACGCGGCCGGCCAGATCCAGTTGGCGGAGACCACCACGTCGGCTCGCGCCCGGAGCACGGGCCCGATGAGCCCATGAGGCGCCGGGAGGCGCCGGAGCATGGTCACCCCTTCTCCGAACACCCAGGAACTGGCCCGCCACCCGCCGCGCAGGCCGAGGAGCCCGCGGGTAACCCGGGCCGACAGCGGGTCGGTCGGGAATCGGCGGACCATGACGCCGTTGAGCACCTCATGCCGCGGCAGGTTGCCGCCCCGGGACGAGCGCATCTCCGGCTGGGTGGTCGCGTTCGTGGTGAACACCGTCACCTGGTGTCCTCGCGATACCAGCCGCTCGCTGACCGCCTGCAGCATCCGCTCCGCCCCGCCCACGCAGGGCGCGTAGCTGGGAGTGACCTGGAGAATGCGAAGGGGCCGGCCGGGGGACGCCACCTAACGAAGCCGGGCGGGACTCTTGCCGGGACCGAACAGAATGCCGGCGATTTCCCCGGCGGAATGACAGCAGGAGAGCGCCAGCAGCATCGGCGTGCACGACCGGAGAGGGGACGCGAGCCCGGGCTTGCCCTTCATCGTGTTCAGCGTGTTGCGGAACAGCCGCCAGGGCAGCTGCCGCCGGGACAACCGGAGTGGCTGAAGGCCGGATGTGGCTCGCCCATTGTCGAAATGGGACCGCAGGGTGCCGAGGAAGCCGTGGGACTGCACGTGGGTCACCACGATCCGGTCGTCGAAGTGGAACCGTCTTTCGCGGAACAGCCGCCCGTTGAGCGTCAGCTCCATCCACCCGGGCTCGGGCGGCGCACCCTCGATGAGCGACCGCCTATAGGCGATGTTGGCGTTCACCGGAGCACGGGAGCGCTGGGCCGGATCCACCGGAGGGACGAATGCGCCGAAAGTGTGGAGAAAGTTGGCCCAGTCGGTCCTCGATTGCGTGGACCCGTTCAACACCCCCCCAGCCACCGCGTCCACGCCCGGGTTCTGATCGAACGCGTCGAGGATCCGCCGGCACCAGTCGGGGGCCACGATGCAGTGGTCCTCGGTGGTGGCAATAATGTCGCCGGTGGCCCGCGCCACCCCGTCGGCCCGGAGCTGGAACACGGAAGCACCCGGCTTCCGGATCCAGACCACCCGTCCCGGATCGGAGGCGTACCGTTCGGGGAGGGCACGGCCGTCTCCGTCGCCGACGATGAGCTCGCCGTCGACCGCCTGGATTTGCGGCTCCAGCACCGCCAGGCAGTTCGCCAGGTCGGGCCAGGCGTCGGTGGTGGCGAGGACTACGGAGAGTTTAGGCATTCTTATCCTGTCGAAGACAGTCGAAGGCGGTCGAAGACAGTCGAAGATGGTTGTGAGGGGTGGACAGCCTTCGACTATCTTCGACTGC
>DASTEX010000164.1:0-4939 GCA_035709185.1 Gemmatimonadales bacterium | reverse complement strand
CTGGCGTCGCGCGAGTACCTGCCTTGCTGACCGGCGATAGCTGACAGCCGATAGCTGACCGCTGACAGCCGGCGACCGCCTCAGGTTAAATTCCCCCCATGAGCGGCATTACCATCGTCAAAACGGCTGAAGATCAGGCTTCCAAGGCCCTGCAGGTCACGGTGCCGGTGGACCTGGTCCAGGCCGCCGAGAGCAAGGCGGTGAAGTACTACTCCACTCGGGTCCGCCTTCCCGGGTTCCGCCCCGGCCGGGCGCCCGACGCCGTGGTGCGAAAGCGGTTCCAGGACGAGATCCGGCAGCTGGTGCTCCAGGAAGTCATCCGGGAAAGCTGGGACGTCGCGAAGGAGCAGGAGTCGCTCAAACCGGTCACCGATCCCTCGGTCCGCAACCTCAAGTTCGAAGAAGGCAAGCCGGTCGAGTTCGAGCTATTCGTAGAGGTGCAGCCGGCCATCAGGCTCGAGCGGCTGGGCGGCTTCACCCTCACCCGCTCGGTCGAGCCCGTCACCGATGACCAGGTGAACGAGCAGCTCGAGAAACTGCGGGAGCAGAAGGCGAGCTGGCTGCCGGTCGACGGCGCGAAGCCCGGCCCCGGCCAGATGGTGACCGGTGAGGTCGCCACCATCGAAGGCGATGTGGTGCACCCCGGGAAGCCCTTCACCATGGTGCTCGGATCGGGTCAGGCCATCCCCGCGCTGGAAGAGCAGATCATGCTGCTGCTCCCGGGCGAGACCCGCGACGCCGACGTGAAGTTCCCCGACGATTACCCGGACGAGAGCCGGCGGGGACAGGCCCGCAAGGTGCGGATCACGCTGACGGAAGTGAAGCGGCAAGAGCTGCCGCCGCTGGACGACGGGTTCGCCCGGGAGGTGGGTGACTTCGAAACCCTGGCGGCGCTGCGGGATGCGATTCGCCGGGACCTCGAGTCCGAGGCCTCCCGCGGGGCCGATGCCAGGGTGCGGGAGGAGCTGGTACACCTGCTGGCCGAAGCCAACAACGTGGTGGCCCCGCCCTCGATGGTGGAACGGGCGCTCCACGCGTTCATGCACGCCTACGAAATTCCCCACGAGCAGTTCGAGCACTTCAGCACCCAGTTCCGCCCGGTGGCGATGCAGCAGGTGCGACGCGACCTGGTGCTGTCGGCCGTCGCGGAGCAGCAATCGCTCCGCGCCACCGAGGCCGAGCTGGACGAACGGATCAACCGGGTGGCCGCGGCGCGCGGCGGGTCCCCGGCCGAGGTGTACAAGTCGCTCCAGCAGGCCAACCGGCTGGGTGAGCTGGAGCGCTCGATCACCGAGGAGAAGGTCTTCGCCTTCCTCCTGGGCCAGTCCACGATCACCGAGGCATAACCGATGCCCACGCTGTATCCCCCGTACATTATCGAGCGGTCCAGCCGCGGCGAGCGGACCTACGACATCTTCTCGCGCCTGTTGATGGACCGGATCGTTTTCATGGGCACGCCCATCAACGACGACGTGGCCAACATCATCATCGCCCAGCTGCTGTTCCTGGACGCCGACAATCCCGAAAAAGACATCTACATGTACATCAACACGCCGGGCGGGATCGTGGCGAGCGGGATGGCGATCTACGATACGATGCAGCACCTGCGGGCCCCGGTGGCCACCATCTGCATGGGCATGGCCGCATCCATGGGGGCCTTTCTGTTGGCTGCAGGCAGCAAGGGCAAGCGAAGCGCCCTCCCCCATTCCCGGATCATGATCCACCAGCCCTCGGGCGGGACCCAGGGAACGGCGGCCGACATCGAGATCCAAGCCAAGGAGATCCTGTACCTGCGGACTAAGATGAATCAGCTCTTCAGCTTGCATACCGGCCAGACGCTGGAGCAGGTTGAGCGCGATATTGACCGGGATCGCTACATGAGCGCCGAGGAGGCCAAGGCCTATGGCCTGATCGATGCTGTACTTGCCCCCACCAAGACGCCCGGGGGCAACGGAGGCGTCCACTCTTGACGACCGGGCGGCCGGGGGCCTCATTTGGAAAGCACGACAGTAGTGCCGCCGCCAGGGAGCGCGACGGGCGGGACAAGGCTAGCGACTCACGACTGGTGACTAGCGACTGATTGATGTCAAACGACAAACAGCTGCGCTGCTCTTTCTGCGGAAAGTCCAAGGACTCGGTCCGGAAGTTTATATCGGGCCCGTCCGTGTACATCTGCAATGAGTGCATCACCCTCTGCAACGAGATTCTGGCGGAGGACGAAGAGCGCGAAGTCGTCGAGAACATCACGCGGGTCCCGTCGCCGGGAGAAATCAAGGAAGTGCTGGACCAGTACGTGATCGGCCAGGAACGCGCCAAGCGGACCCTGGCCGTCGCCGTTTACAACCACTACAAGCGGATCAACGCCGGCACCGCGCGCGACAACGGGGTCGAGTTGGACAAGTCCAACATCCTCCTCATCGGCCCCACCGGCGTCGGCAAAACCCTGCTGGCCCAGACCCTCGCCCGGATTCTCGACGTTCCCTTCACCATCGCCGATGCCACCACGCTCACCGAGGCGGGGTATGTGGGCGAGGACGTGGAGAACATCCTGGTGCGCCTGCTCCAGGCCGGGGAGTTCAACGTCACCGAGTGCGAGCGCGGCATCGTCTACATCGACGAAATCGACAAGATTGCGCGCAAATCGGAGAACCCCAGCATTACCCGCGACGTCTCGGGCGAAGGGGTGCAGCAGGCGCTGCTCAAGATTCTGGAAGGCACGGTGGCTTCGGTGCCACCCCAGGGCGGGCGGAAGCACCCGCAACAGGAATACATCCAGATCAACACCAAGGACATCCTGTTCATCTGCGGCGGCGCGTTCGACGGGCTGGAGAAGATCGTCCAGTCCCGGCTGGGCCGGCAGCAGATCGGCTTCAGCGCGGTGGACCGGACGGCCACCATTGGCCAGCCCGAGACCGACGCGCTGGACCAGGTGGAACCCGACGACCTGCTCCGCTTCGGGCTGATCCCCGAGTTGGTGGGCCGGCTGCCGGTGCTGGTGCCGCTGGAAGCGCTGGACGAGGCCTCCCTGGTGCGGATCCTGGTGGAGCCGCGCAACGCCCTCACCAAGCAGTACCAGAAGCTGTTCGAGCTGGAGAGCGTGGGACTGCGATTCGACCCCGAGGCGCTCCGGGCAGTCGCCCGCAAGGCGCTCAAGCGCTCGACCGGCGCCCGCGGCCTCCGGGCCATCCTCGAAACCGTGATGACCGACATCATGTTCGAGCTGCCCAGCCGCGATGACGTGACCGAAGTGGTGATCACTCCCGAATCCATCAACGAAGGCAAGACTCCTCTCATTGTCACCGAGCGCCAGCGGACCAAGCGGGAAGCCTGAGCCGAGCGCCCGCTTCGTCGCGAGCTATCCCGACGCGACCATCCGCCTGGATCCCCCGCTCCCGGAAATCGCGCTCCTCGGTCGTTCCAACGTCGGCAAGTCCAGTCTCCTGAACGCCCTGACCCGCAAGAAGGGGCTGGCCAAGGTCTCAGGCACGCCGGGCAAGACCCGGTTGATGAACGTCTTTCAGCTGCCGAACGGCTATCTGCTGGACTTGCCGGGCTACGGGTGGGCCAAGGCCTCGCAGGGGGAGCGGGCGGCCTTTCGGAAGCTGCTGGAGACCTGTCTCCGGCAGCGAGAACATCTGGTGGGAGTGGTGTGGCTGCTGGACATCCGGCATGCCCCCTCGGAAGATGACTACAAGGTGCAGGAGCTCCTGGTGGAGACCGGCCGGCCGGCCCTGACGATTCTCACCAAGGCCGACAAGTTCTCCCGGGCCAAACGCCTGGCGGCGGCGCGGTCGCGGGCCACCGAGCTGGGAGTCGGGCTGGACGAAGTGCTGATTACCAGCGCCCGGACCGGGGAAGGAATGCAGGACCTGCGCGAGAGCATTCAGCAGCACTTGACGTTTGAACGTTGAATCCCGAGACCTCCGGTCAACGTACTGCCAGCCGTCCCCTCCGAGGAGCTTCCACCATGCTGATCCGGTCGATCGCCCTGCTCGCCGTACTTGTCCTGGGCGGGAGCAGCGCCCTGGCGCAGGACGGCCGCGCTGCTCTGGTCCGCAAGCTGGATTCGATCGCCGGTTCGCCGGTGCTGGAGGGCCGAGCCGTCGGGATCGGTGTCGCGGTGGTGAAGGGCAACGATACGCTGCTGCTGAAAGGCTACGGCAAGAGCGACGTGGAGTGGAACATTCCCATGCCGGCCGACGCGATGTTCGAAATCGGCTCGGTCACCAAGCAGTTCACCGCGGCGGCCCTGCTCCAGCTGCGGGACGCAGGCAAGCTTTCCCTCGACGACGATATCACGAAGTACGTGCCCGACTGGAAGCCGGCCCATCCTCTGACCCTGCGCCGGCTGCTGGATCACACGTCGGGAATCAAGGGACTCACCGAGATGCCGGAGTTCGGCCAGCTGGTGGTGACCAATCATCCGCGCGACTCGGCCCTCGCCCTCATCAAGCGGGCTCCGTTCGAGTTCGCTCCGGGTGAGGCGATGATCTACAACAACTCGGCGTTCTGGCTGCTCGGACTCGTGGTCGAGAAGGCCAGCGGCATGTCCTACGAGGACTACGTCGAGCAGAAGATCTTCGCGCCTCTGGGCATGAAGCGTTCGATGTACTGCAATTCGAGCGAAGTAGTGGAGCGCCGCGCACACGGCTACGCCTATCGGGGACGGGAGGTACGGCGCGCGCCGATGAATGTCCATACCTGGCCGTTTTCGGCCGGGTCGCTCTGCTCCACGGCGGGAGACATGGTCACCTGGCTCCACGCCCTCCACGGCGGGAAGGTGCTCTCCCCTGCCTCTTATGGCGAGATGATCCGGCCGTCCCGGCTCAACGACGGGACGCCGCTCCGGTACGCCATGGGGCTCTCGGTCGGCACCGATGGCCGCGGCCTCCGCCGGATCGGCCACGGCGGGGGCATCGCCGGGTTCGTGACCGACGTG
>DASTEX010000163.1:0-6306 GCA_035709185.1 Gemmatimonadales bacterium | reverse complement strand
CTCCTCGACATCGGCGACTCGAATCATCCTGAGGGTCTCCACGTCACCCTGCTGAACTCCATCGATATAGAGCAGGATCGGGGCGACGCCGGTATTGCCCATGGAGCGATTCCCCCGTGGCGGGGCCATGAAGTGCGGCCGCAGGGCGCGAACCGCCCGGTACAGGTCGTGGTCCCGGTGTACCCCATTGTCCAGCTCCTCGCGGGTGATGACGTCGCGCTGCCGCTTCTGCGCGGCGGAGGTGGAGGGGGTGAATCCCAGAACCACCATTCCCAGCACCATCGCGGTGAGAATGAGCCGAGCCGGTTGCATGGTGGGGCCTTTCTGGCGGGTTTTCGGGTGTTGAAGAACCGCCGCGCGCGGCAAAAAGGAAGGGACGCCCCGCCGGGCGTCCCTTGTCCTCTCAGACTTTCGCCCCGGGCTTAGAACCCCGGCTGATTGGGCGGCCGCCGATCCCAGAAGAACAGGATGGTCGGAGCAGTGAGAGTCTGTGGCGCCTGGCTTCCCACCACTGACGGTGGCAGGACAAAGCCGGTGACCGCCGAGCCGGCCTGGGTGGTGCCCGGGATCGCCTGGTGTCCGGTGACCAGATTCGGCGGAGCGCCGGCCAGGGCTAGGGCATCGGTGAAGAGCTCAGTTACGTCGCCGGCCAACGTCACCCGGTAGCACTTCAGGCCCGGGTCCACCGTGATATACGAGGATGCGGCCATCTCCGGAACCGAGGCCCACGTGGGAGCCGCCGGCGGCGGTGCGCCGCCGGGACACGAGGTTCCGGTATCCGGGCCTCTGGCGTACTGGTAACCGTCGATGTCGCCCAGCCCTACGCCGGCGTTGACGATCCGGAGTGCTACCTGGCTGCCGGGATCACTCGGATTGTCTTCCAGCACCGTCAGCTGCATCGCCGGAGTTGAACCGGTCCGGGCGTAGCCCCAGAGGATGAAGGTATAGAGCCGTCCCGGCTCCAGGGTGACGTTGATGTCCTGTACCACCGTAGACGCCATCTGCTGCTGCTCGGCAGCGGACTTGTTCCGGTCCGGAGTCAGGAAAATTTTGAAGTTGCGCTCTCCCGACCGGGCGTTCTTGTAAAAAACCTGGGCATTGCTCCGGAAGGACACCCCGTAGAACGCGGTGTTCTCCACGATGTCCACCGGGCGGAAATCGAGGGCGCCCGTGTCGGGCACGGCGTGAATGAACCGCACCCCTGCCGTGGTAATGTCTTCCGTCGGGATGACCTCATCCGGAGCGCATCCGATCATGAGGCCGGCACCGCACAGGATCGAGAAGGAAAGAACGAGCCGCATCACGCACTCCTGTTGGTTTGAGATGCCGGACGGGCGGCCGGTCAGGCGGCCGTCCCGCCCCGATTACGGCCGACCTACGCTGGTGTTTGCGGTATCCCCGGGCATCGGGAACGGATCGTTGCCGCCGGTGGCCCAGGAGAACCCGGCCACGAAGGCGGCGATCCCGCCGGCCCCGATGACACCCAGTCCGATGGTCCGGGTGGGCGAAAACCGCCGCTCGTACGCCGAACCCACAAAACGCGACTCGAGACGCACCCTCTCACCGGCCCAGACCTGCTGGCCGCCCCCGATCAGCCGGATGGCGGAGACCGCCAGCACGTAGCCCGCGCTGTCTTTCTCCACCAGCTGACCTTCGATCTGCGTGATCTGAGGTCCCACCGTTCCACCCAGGACCACGCGACCGGTGTCGTTGATATCGAACGCCACCTGGCGGCCCACCTGTGGTTCGGCTCCTCGCAGCGGGCTGAGGGAATAACAGCTGGCCAGCGCTGCTCCCAGCGCCACGATGAAGCCGACCCGGAGGAGAAGCGTCTCGCTCATGCTCCTACCAGCCGTATGAACTGACACCGGCCGTCGCGGTGGGCGTATAGATCTGGCTCCCCACGCGGAAGCGGGCCTGCAGCTCCTGGAACGGGGGCGCCCAGTCGAGCGGGGTACCCTGGGGGAGATCGCCCCAGCCCCGGCCGTCCAGGAACCAGGCCGCGAAGTGGGTGTAGGCGGTCTCGATCCGTTTTTCCCATTTCAGCGCGTCCCACAGCGTACCGCACGTGACCGTCCCGCCGCCGCCGTGCCCCGCGTTGACCGGACGCTTGGGAACGCAACCGGCCGCGCCACCCGGTACCGCGGTGACGGTATCGGCACTCACCAGCGCCGGCAGACCGCCGTTCGCAGTTCGGGTGTTATTGACGAGGGGAAGCGCTGCTGCGGGGTTATCGATCCGGATATACCCCTCGGCTGCGAGCAGATCGAGCTCGGCCTTGGTGAAGAAGGGGAACGGCCCGTTGTTGCCGGTTCCGCCGGACCCGGCCGTGCGCCAGGAATAGAAGCGGACATGGTCGTACTGCGAGCCGCCCCAGTTGGGACTGGCGGGGGGATCGGCCACGTCGCGATTCCGGAAGTAGCGCTCGCAGGTCTGACCCGGGCCACTGCATCCGGGGTTCTCCTCGGTGCCATCGCCGGCAAGCGTAAAATCGGCCTGCTGCTCGGCGCGGGTTGCTCCCTGTGGGAACCGGAGATCGGGAGTGATCATGAAGAACTTGGCATCCGAGCCCCGGGTGTCGAGGGGTTCGCTGATCCAGACGGCATAGCTGCCAGAGACGTCGCCCATCCCCACGATGAACGGGGTCATCTGATGCCAGGTGGTGTAGGCATACCACTGGGAGACCCACGTCATGGTGGGGCCGGTGACGGTATTGGTTACCACCCGGTGATCGGCGGTGATCCCATTCAGAGCGTCGTCAATTACCGCATTCCAGTCCACCGCGTCCCGCTCTGCCGGCGTCCGAGCCACATTCGCGCGCAGCCGAGCCCGGTAACTCCGGACCAGCCGGACGAACTCCGGCTCGGCCATCGCCCCAGCGGCCGAGGCGAGCCAGGTCGGCGGGACGGCCATCATGCCTGGGCTGGCGTCGAGGGCGTTCTGGAGCGCCACGAAGGCGGAGTCCAGCACGACCGTGTAATGCGCCAACTCCTCCGCGACGGCGGTGCCGCCGACGACCTCGTCGGCAGCGGAAACGGCAGCGGCCGAGTCATAGACCATCGCCAGATACCCCATCGAGACGCCGCGGAGGAACTCGGCGAAGGCCCGGTTGCGGGCGTCCTGCCCCGCGGTGCCGAAGGTGAACCCGGACTCGTTCATGCGCCGGAGCACGTCCGCCATTCCGCGGGCCACCTCGCTCATTCGGTTGTAGACCAGCGCCTGCTCGCCGTCGCAGACATTGCCGACCTGGTTGTCATTGGGTGGGCGGGGGATCCCGACCCGCTGGCCCTGACAGTTGTTGGACAGGGTGGAGAAGTTCTCGAACGACATCACGTTGGCCATGCCCCAGACGTTGCCGGTCACGCCGTACAGGGCGCTGTGCCAGCGGCGATACTGGGTACCCAGGAAATTCTCCAGATCGGCAACCTGGGTCTTGATCTGCTCTCTGGACGGCTGGTTCTCATTCAGCACCTCCAGGTCGCAGGCCGCCAGCCCCAGTGTTCCCACCAGGGCACCACACCGAAGAATCGAACGAAGCATGAGTGGCGCTCCTAGAATCGGGTGGAAACCAGGAAGGTGAAGGTCCGGAGCGTCGGGAAGTCGAACGCGTCGGTCTGGTTGATGAGACCCGAGCCGACTCCGCGGGTGCCGCTCCCGCCATTGCCGCAGGCCCCCGCCCCGCCGCGGCCGCCGCAGCCTACCTCGGGATCGTATCCGCTGTACCCGGTGATGGTCGCCAGGTTCCGCCCGATGACGCCCAGGGTCCAGTCACCAAAGCCGCGGATGGCGCCCAGCTTATAGGTCACACTCACTTCGCGCAGCTTGGCATAGGAACCACTTTCGACGATGTAGTTGTTCGGCCCCAGCAGATCGTAGAATCCGCCGGTTCCGGTGCTCTCCGAGGGCCCGGCTCGCCAGGAGTAGCCCACCGGCTTGGCGGTCTCGACGCTCTTTCCGGCCTGGTCGAAGTTGGCCGAACTCACGTCGAGCAGGCCCCAGCCCTCACCCTGGTTGTTGATTTCGTGGCCGATGGTGGCATCGAGCAGGGCGTAGACGGTGAGCTTCTTCCATTGGAAGTCGTTGCTGAAGCTCATGCGGAAGTCGGGCAGGGTATTGCCGATGATCTGGTTGATGCCCGAGCCCTGTCCCGGCTGGCCGGCCAGGGGGCGGTCCACGATCGGGTGACCCCAGTACAGCACCACACCCCAGGGCGATTCCGATGCGGGCAACGTGGTCTGCCAGAGATTCCGGGTAATGCCGTCGCGATAGCTGTTCCCGGCGCCGACATATACCAGCCACCCCTCATCGTTGACCTGGAAGTCCTGGTTGGGGCCGCAACGTGACCGGATCGAAGCGTGCAGCTCGTTGCAGCTCCTGAGGAAGCGCCGCCCGTAGATGTTGCCGAATCGGTTCAGCTGCGGCCCGGTGCAGTTGGGGCGGGCCTCCCCGGGCTCATACCCGGCCTCGCCCGGCAGGTGACCCACCTCGCCCGGGAGACAGCTCTTGCGGCTGTCCGACGTCATGAAGAAGAAGCTCCCGGTACCCTGGGCCGTGCCGCCGTCGTACAGGAACTCCGGCGTGAACAGCTCGGTGATGTAGGTCCGGGTCCGGTCCCAGGATGCGCGGGCCTGCCAGAAGAACTTGTCGTTATTGATGATTGGCACCGTCACCCCCAGCTCCCAGGTTGTGTTCTGGAGGGTTCCGGCGTTCTGCCACTGCTGGGAATACCCGACTGCGGCGGGCACGTTCACCAGCAGGATCTGGTTTCGGGTAGTTCCTTTGGCAAAGGTGGCTTCCACTCCCACGCGGTTGAAGAGCGTGAAGTCGACTCCGGCCTCGTACTCGGTGGTGACCTCGGGCTGCAGCGTGGAGTTACCGGCCTGCACGCTGCTGATGCCGGTCTGGCCCACGGTGTACGTCTCGTATTGGGCCGAGAACCGGGGGGTGGAGCCGGCGGTTCCGCGCGAGGCCCGGACCCGGAAATCGTTCATGAAGTTGAGGTTCCACCAGGGCTCTTCGGACGCGATCCAGACGCCGGCAATCCGCTCGAATGAGGCCCAGCGCCGGTCCTCACCGAACCGGGAACTGCCGTCCCGGCGGAAGGAGCCATCGAGGATGTAACGATCCTTGTAATCCAGCGTGCCCGCGAGGGAGAAGCCGGCGTTCTTGGTCTTCTCGCTGGCGGAAGCGACCGAGATGTTGGAGGACAGGTTATCGAGCTGCGGTACGTCCTTTACAAGGAAGATGACGCCCGAGCCCTGGCTGGAGGAGAAGATGTTCTGGTCGTAGTAGCCTGCGATCCGGAGCTTGGTTTCCAAGTCCTCCCCGAAGTCCTTCCTGAAGGTGCTGGATACGCTGGCGTTGATTGCCTCGTCTTTGCTCCGGCTGATGAACAGGTTGCCGTTGTTGAAGTTGGTGCTGATACCGGTGGTCCGGTATCCCTTCACCACGTAGTCGTCGGTTCGGGAGGTCCGGCTGTCGTAGCCGAACACGGCCTCCAAGGTGACCCAAGGCGCCGGGAAGTACTTCGCATTCAGGCTGCCAAGGAACCGGTTGCTCCGGAGATCGGTGGTCCGATTCTCACCATCATAGAGCACCGCAGCGGAACCGTTGCCGGTGGGACGCCAGCCGCCGGCGCCACGGGAGACCAGTAGACGGCCCAGGGTGTCGCGCGCGGTATAATCGAAGCCGGGCATGCCGCCCCGGAGCAGCGTGCCGAAAATGCCGGTCAGCCGGTTGTCGCGGTAGAAGTCGTTGTACATGGTGCTGACCGAGATCGACAGGTCGGACCGGGCCTGGTAGTCCAGGTTCACCCGCCCCCTGGTCTGCTCCGACCCCTTGAAGAACTTCACCCCGCCGGGATCCCGGGTGTATTGGCCGCTGACGTAGAAGCCCACGTTCCCTACTTTGCCGGTGGCGTCCACCGAGCTCAGGGAAGTGGGGCTGCGATCGGAGATCCGGACCAGGGAGTTGAAGTACTGGCCGGGGTAGATCTGGCTCTGATAGACGTTCAGCAGGTCGTTGAGCTGGTAGGAGCCGTACAGGATGTTCTGCGGCGTCCGCAGAGTATCGGCGTTGACATTGTTGATCCGGAGCATCTCCGTCATCAGGTCAACCGAACGGCTGCACGGCAGCGCGCCCGAGATACCGGTGACGCAGAACCGCTTTCCGGTCTCGTCCAACTGGAGGGGGTGGTTCACCGGCAGACCGTAGTCGAACCCGCTGAAATCGGAGAAACCCCATTCCGTGCGGACGTTGAAGACCACACCTTCCCGTCCGGTCAGGCCCCGTTTGGTGGTAATGGTG
>DASTEX010000162.1:0-2729 GCA_035709185.1 Gemmatimonadales bacterium | reverse complement strand
AACCCCCATATGCGGCTCTTCGTGGCCTTCGGCTATTACGACGGTGCCACGCCGTATTACGCGGCCGACTACACCCTGCGCCACATGCGGCTCCCCTCGCAGCTCCGGGGCCGGATCAGCACCGGGTACTACGAGTCCGGGCACATGATGTACATCCACCTGCCGAGCCTGGCGAAGATGACGGCGGACGTGCGGGGCTTCGTTAATGCTGCCGTTAGCCGTTAGCCGTTAGCCGTTAGCCGTTAGCCGTTAGCCGTTAGCCGTTAGCCGTTAGCCGTTAGCCGTTAGCCGTTAGCCGTTAGCCGGAGAAAATGGGGTCAGACTCAGCCGGCAGCTGATAGCTGACAGCTGATAGCTACTCCCTACTCCGCCCGCAGGGCGGAAATGGGATCCACCCGGGTCGCCCGCCAGCCCGGGATCAGACTCGCCAGCAGCGCCACCGTGAGAATCACCGCCCCGGCCGCGAGCAGCACCAGCGGCTCGCGGGGAGAGGTCTCGAACAGAAGATTCGCCAGCCGGTTGCCCACCAGGACCACGAGCAGAAGCCCCAACAGCACGCCGGCGAGTGCGGCAGCCAGTCCGCTCCGCACGATCATCTGCACCAGCTGACTTGGCGTCGCACCCAGTGCGGCCCGCACCCCCAACTCGGCGGTGCGCTGCGTGACCAGGTAGGACAGCACCCCATAGAGACCCACCGCCGCCATCACCAGGCTCAGGCCGGCGAAGAGCGCGAACATCATGGCCCCCAGCCGCCACGACCGGAGGTGAGGCGAGACCACTTCCTCGTACGGCCGGATCTGCATGTAGGGAAGATCCGGGCGGATCGCCTGCAGCTCCCGGCGGATCACGTCGGTCAGACTCTCGGGCGAGCGCCCTGCCGCGGTGCGGACCACGAGGTGGCTCGGTGCCGTCACCGACGCCTGCTGGTCCACCAGCGTGAAATGAAGCATGAAGGGAGGCTCGATGATCGCCTGCCGGTGCAGATCGGCCACCACCCCGATCACCTCCCGGCAGACCGGGTCTTCCGAATCGGCGTAATAGCATTTGCCGATCGGGTCCTGGCCGGGCCAGATCACCCGGGCCATCCGCTCCGTGATCACCGCAACCGGTTGAGACCCCGCCCGGTCGCCTTCGTTGAACAGGCGGCCGCGCACCAGCCTCGCGCCGTACGCCTCCAGCGCCCCGGGGGTTACGTAGAAGAAGTACGGACCGCCGCCATCCAGTCGCGGGATCGAATCCACACCCGGTACCCGGATGGGAGAGCCGGCATTGCAGAGGAACGGGGCACAGTAGGACGACCCTGCCGCCTCGACCCCCGGCACCACCGTGACCCGTCGCTGGGCTTCCTGGTAAAACCGCAGCTGTTCCTCCTCGGACAGCCCGATCGCCTTGAGGTCCACCGACACCAGCAGGACCCGATCGAGCTCGACACCGAGATCCAGCCCGTTCACCCGGTCGAGGCTCCGAAGAAAGAGACCGGCGCCGACCAGCAGCGCGGTGCATAACGTGGTCTGCACCAGGAGCAGGCCGGTCCGGAGTCGCAACGGCGCCCCACCCACCTGCCGGTTGCCGCCGTGCAGCGCCGCGGCCACATCGGTCCGGGTGGCGCGAAGCAGCGGCAGCAGTCCGCCGATGATCGCCGCCAGCGTGGTCAGACCTACCGTCAGCAGGAGCAGCCGCCAGTCCGGACCGACGATGTCCCAGGACGTATCCGGCAACAGCGTGGAGCGGAGAAGCTGTCCGCCCCACTTTGCGATCATCAGACCCACCCCAGCGCCGGCGATCGCCATGACCAGACTCTCGGCCAGCAGCATGCGAAGCAGTCGCGGACGGGACACCCCGATGGCCAGCCGGAGCGCGATTTCGGCGCGACGCCGGAAGCCGCGGGCCAGGACCAGGTTGGCCACGTTGGCACAGGCGATCAGGAGGACGATCCCGGCCACGCCGAGCAGCCAGGCCGCCACCTGCCCCTCCGATCCCACACTGGCACCAGGAGTACGGGCGGCAATCAGCGATCCCAGATACGGAACGGCCAGCCGTTCGTATCGCCGGTTCTCCTCGTGCCCACCCTGGTAGGCCCGCTTGGCGTCCTCGGCGGCCAGAGCCTCGTTCACTCCTGGCTTCAGGCGCACGAAGGCATTGAACATCTGATACCCGCGGTTGGTCGCCCACTCGTCGCCGTACTCGTATCGGGCTGCCGAGTACACCGGGACCCAGACATCGATCGGGTTCAGATTCACCCCGGTGAAACCGCGGGGGGCAACGCCGATGACTTCGAAGATTCGCCCGTTGAGCCGCACTGGTTCGCCCAGAATCTCGCGCCGTCCACCGAAGGCCGAGCGCCAGAACTCGTGGCTCAGCACCACGACGGGGGTGCCGTCCGGCGGGCGGTCCTCGGTCTCGGCGAAGAACCGGCCGAGGTACGGGCGGGTGCCCAGCATGGGGAAGTACTGCCCCGAAGCCAGTACGGCCCGGGCGGGACGGGCTTCGGCTCCCAGACCGAGCGACATGGTCTGTTCGGTCTGCGCCGCAACCTGGAGATAAGAGGAAGTCTGGTCCCGCATATCCAGGAATGCCGCGAACGAGATCGCGTCCCAGGGATCACTCAAACCGCTCTGGAGCATGCGGGCCACGGTGATCCGCCGGATCTGATCCGCATGGGGAACCTGTTCCGGCGGACGCAACAGCAGCCGGTCCACGATGCTGAACATCGTGGCGTTGGCCCCGAT
>DASTEX010000161.1:0-9905 GCA_035709185.1 Gemmatimonadales bacterium | reverse complement strand
GAACAGCTCGAGCGGGGGAAAGACCTCCTGGAGTTCCGGCAGGACCCGGCCAGTAACGAGGATCAGTTTGCGGCCGGAAGCGGCAACCCGCTCCAGGGACGCTATGGTATGCGGATCGACCACCCCGTGATGGGCAATGGTCCCGTCATAGTCGCAACAGAGGGCGAGGTAGCGCATGCAGGTCGGACGATGCGCCGCCAGTGGATCGCACACGTGCCCCAGGAGCGTGCAGCCGGTCGGATGACTGGCAATAGCATTGAGAGAATGGAAAGCGCCCTGGCTCATCACCCGGGCGCTTTCGACTCTTCCGACCTTTCCGACCCTTACAGGGCTTCCACTTCCTCCTGCATCAGCGGCACCGCGACGGCACCGCCATCGCCCGCAGCCTCCAGCACCGGCGGCGGCGGCTCGAAGCCTGCCGGCGGCTCGATCTCCAGATCGACGTACCGGTAGTGGCCGGTCCCGGCCGGGATCAGGTGCCCGATGATGATGTTCTCCTTCAGGCCCCGGAGGTCGTCCCGGGCGCCGCGGATGGCCGCGTCGGTCAGCACCCGCGTGGTCTCCTGGAACGACGCCGCCGAGATGAACGACTGGGTCGTGAGACTCGCTTTGGTGATGCCCAGCAGCACCGGCTCCGCCGTCGCCGGCTTGCTCTTCCGCTTGGTGACCCGCTCGTTCTCATCGTAGAACGTGAGCTTGTCGACCGACTCCGCCTCGAGGAAGGTGGTGTCGCCCGGATCAGTGACCCGAAGCTTCTGCAGCATCTGGCGGACGATCACGCCGATGTGCTTGTCGGCGATCCGCACCCCCTGCAGCCGGTAGACCTCCTGCACTTCGTTCAGCAGGTACTCCTGCACCGCCCGGGGGCCCTTGATCCGCAGAATGTCGTGCGGATTCACCGGCCCTTCGGTCAGGCGGTCACCGGCCCGGACCCGGTCGCCCTCGTGCACCCGGAGGTGCTTGCCGGCCGGGACCTCGTACAGCTGGGAGGCCTCGGTCTCGAGAATCTGGCCGTCGGCTCCCGTGGGCAGCACGAAGATCTCGCGCTTGCCCCGCTTGATCTCGCCGAACTTCACCACGCCGTCCACTTCGGAAATGGTGGCCGGATCCTTGGGCCGCCGGGCCTCGAACAGCTCGGCCACCCGGGGCAGACCGCCCGTGATGTCGCGGGTCTTGTACGCCTGGCGCGGCATCTTGGTGATGGTTACGCCCTTGGCCACCCGCACCGGCGGCGACAGATACACCGTCCGGTCCTTGGCCTCCTTCTTGGACTTGCCGGGCCAGGCCTCGGCCACCGGCCGCTCCTCCACGTGGAACTTCGACGACCAGGGGTTGGCCTGATCGGGAACGTCCATCGCGCGGCTGATCTGGTCGGTGGGCGACCCCAGGATGATGCGGGATCCCTCCGCCAGGGTGTACTCCTGCGGGTCCTTCTTGTTGGCGTACACCAGCACCGACGGATGCAGCTCCCGGTCGGGATCGGCCGTGACCACCAGCGACCGGAGCCCGGTGCCTTCATCCAGCTCTTCCTTGAGCGTGACGCCCGGCACCAGATCCTTCCACCGCAGGTCGCCTTCGATCTTGATGATGCTGGGATCGTTGTACGGGTCCCAGGTGTATAGAATGGTCGGCCGCCGGTCGTTGTCGCCCTTGGTAACCAAGTCGCCTTCCTTGACGTGCAGGATGGCGCCCGCCGGCACCGGATAGCGGTTGAGCACCCGCTCCGCATCCCGGGGATCGACCACTTCGATGGCCTGCTTGGTTTCCTCGCTGGCCGATTCGTCCTCCCGGCTGGTGACCACCCGGATGTTGCCCTTGGTGCCGTCTTCGTACTCGACCGGCAGATCGCTCCACTCCAGCTCCTCGCTGTAGCGGACCACGCCATCGGCCCGGGCCCGCCGCTCGGCCTCTTCCGCGATCCGGGACGAGGTACCGCCGATGTGGAAGGTCCGAAGCGTCAGCTGGGTGCCCGGCTCGCCGATGGACTGGGCGGCCAGGATGCCGACGGCTTCGCCCATGTCCACCATTTCCATGGTGGCCAGGTTGCGGCCGTAACACATGCGGCAGACGCCGCGGCGCGACTCGCAGGTCAGCACCGAGCGGATGTTCACCTTCTCGATGCCGGCTTCTTCGATCGCGTCGGCGGTCTCCTCGTCGATCAGTTGTCCGGCCTGGACCAGCAGCCGGGGATCGCCGTCCTCATCCAGCTCGTGCGGGTCGAAGACATCTTCCGCCGCCACGGTGCCGGTGATGCGCTCCTTGAGCGTCTCGATGACGTCCTCGCCTTCCTTGAGCGCCGTCATCTCGAGGCCCTTGATGGTGCCGCAATCCTCCTCGGTGATCGTGACGTCCTGGGCCACGTCCACCAGCCGCCGCGTCAGGTAGCCGGCGTCGGCCGTCTTGAGCGCCGTGTCGGCCAGACCCTTCCGCGCGCCGTGGGTGGAGATGAAGTACTCCAGCACCGACAGTCCTTCGCGGAAGTTGGACTTGATCGGGCTCTCGATGATTTCCCCGATGCCGCCCGTCAGCTTCTTCTGCGGCTTGGCCATCAGGCCGCGCATGCCCGCCAGCTGCCGGATCTGATCCCGGCTGCCGCGCGAGCCCGAGTCGAACATCATGTAGACCGGGTTGAACCCGCCGCGCGAGGCCCGCATGTACCCGATCATCGCCTCGGCCACGTCGTTGTTGGCGTGGGTCCAGGCGTCGATCACCTTGTTGTAGCGCTCGCCGAAGGTGATCTGGCCGGTGTTGTAGGCCCGCTGGAAGCGCTCCACCCGCTTCTGCGCCTCGTCCAGCAGCTGCGACTTCTCCGGCGGAATCTCCAGGTCTTCCACCCCGATCGACACGCCGCCCAGGGTGGCGAAGTCGAACCCGAACCGCTTGAGCCGGTCGAGGAACTCCACCGTCTCGCGGAGCCCGGCCCGGCGATAGCTCTGCAGCACCAGTTCGGACAGCGCCTTCTTCCGGAGCAGCTCATCGCGGAAGCCGAGCTCCGCCACCACCTTGCGGGGCAGGATGTTGTTGAACAGCACCCGGCCCACGGTGGTGCGGATCCAGCGGGGCCGCGGATCGGCCGACTCCCGCGGCGGCACGAACCAGAACCGGATGGCGGTCTGATGGGTGACCCGGGTGTGGAGCAGCGCCATCTCCAGCTCGGCCAGACTGCCGAAATAGGGCGCGCCCTTCCAGAGCCGCTCCCGCACGTCCTCCTGCTTCGGGCCGGCCTTCCGGATCTCTTCCTCGAATCCGGGGGGCAGCTTGGTCAGGAAGTAGCAGCCGAGCACCATGTCCTGCGACGGCTCGGCGATGGGCCGGCCGTCGGACGGCTTGAGGATGTTGTTGGACGACACCATCAGCAGCCGGGCCTCGAGCTGCGCCTCGAACGAGAGCGGCACGTGCACCGCCATCTGGTCGCCGTCGAAGTCGGCGTTGAACGCGGCGCAGACCAGCGGGTGGATCCGGATGGCCTTGCCTTCCACCAGCTTGGGCTCGAACGCCTGGATGCCCAGCCGGTGCAGCGTCGGGGCGCGGTTGAGCAGCACCGGGTGATCCTGGATGATCTCCTCCAGGATCTCGTACACCTCGGGCCCCTCGCGCTCCACGATCTTCTTGGCCCGCTTGACCGTCTCGGCAATGCCCTTCTCCACCAGCTTGTTGATGATGAACGGCTTGAACAGCTCGACCGCCATGGTCTTGGGCAGGCCGCACTGGTGGAGCCGGAGCTCCGGGCCGACCACGATGACCGAACGGCCCGAGTAGTCCACCCGCTTGCCCAGCAGGTTCTGGCGGAACCGGCCCTGCTTGCCCTTGAGCATGTCGGACAGCGACTTGAGCGGACGCTTGCCCCGGCCCCGGATGGCCTTGGAGCGGCGGCCGTTGTCGAACAGCGCGTCGACCGCCTCCTGCAGCATCCGCTTCTCGTTCCGGAGGATGACTTCCGGCGCCTTGTGCTGGATCAGCTTCTGGAGCCGGTTGTTCCGGTTGATCACCCGGCGGTACAGGTCGTTCAGGTCGCTGGTGGCGAACCGGCCGCCGTCGAGCGGCACCAGCGGGCGCAGATCCGGCGGCAGCACCGGGATCACGTCCATCACCATCCAGCCCGGGTTGTTCGGCAGCTCGCCATTGTCGCCCGACGACAGGAAGGCGTCGACGATCTTGAGCCGCTTGAGCATCTGCTTCTTGCGATGCTGGCTGGTCTCCTTGGCGATGCCGTGGCGGAGCTCGTCCGCCAGCTTGCGCACGTCGATCCGCTCGAGCAGGGTCCGGACCGCCGGCGCGCCCAGGTCGGCCTTGAAGCCGCCGTCCCCTTCCTCGCGGGCCTTGGCCCGGAGGGTCAGGTACTCGTCCTCATCGATCAGCTGGTTGGCGTCGACGTCCTGCTTGCCCGGATCGATGACCACGTAGCTCGAGTAGTAGATCACCCGCTCCAGATCCCGCAGGGTCAGGTTGAGCAGGTTGCCCATGGGCGAGGGCAGCGTCTTGAAGAACCAGATGTGCACCACCGGCACGCTGAGCTCGATGTGGCCCATCCGCTCGCGCCGCACCTTGGAGAGCGTGACCTCCACCCCGCAGCGGTCGCAGATGACCCCGCGGTAGCGGATCCGCTTGTACTTGCCGCAATGACACTCCCAGTCCTTCACCGGCCCGAAGATGCGCTCGCAGAAGAGCCCGTCCTTCTCCGGCTTGAAGGAGCGGTAGTTGATCGTCTCGGGCTTGGTGACTTCGCCCCAGGACCACCAGTTGCGGTTGCCCTGGAGCTCCACCCGTTCCCGTTCCTTCGGGTCGCGCGGGCCCCGGATTTCCTCGGGGCTCGCGATCCGGATGGCGATGTAGTCGAAGCTCGAACTCTTGGGCTCACGCCCGCTGCGAAAATCGATCATGTTCCGGCTTACTCCTCACCCTCGGCCGTTTCGCCGAGATGGACCTTGAGCCCCAGCGCCTGCAGCTCCTTCACGAGTACGTTGAACGACTCGGGAATGCCGGGCTCGGGGAGGTTCTGGCCCTTGACGATTGCCTCGTAGACCTTGCTGCGGCCGTTGACGTCGTCGGACTTGACGGTCAGCATTTCCTGCAGGAGGTGCGCGGCGCCGTAGGCTTCCAGCGCCCACACTTCCATTTCACCGAATCGCTGTCCCCCGAACTGCGCCTTGCCGGCCAGCGGCTGCTGGGTCACCAGCGAGTACGGGCCGATCGAGCGGGCGTGAATCTTGTCGTCCACCAGGTGGCTCAGCTTGAGCATGTAGATCATGCCCACCGTCACGTCGTTGCTGAACTCCTGGCCCGAGCGCCCGTCCCGCAGGCGGACTTTGCCGGAGGGCGTCAGACCCGCGGCCCGAATCAGCTCTTCCGCGGCCGCGGCCACTTCGGCGGCCGATGAGGCCCCCCGGACCATGGCCGCCAAGGCGGTATAGCCGGCGGCCTCGAGCGCCTCGACCGGTCGGGCCGCGACACCCTGCTCCAGTTCCTTCACCGCCTTCTGGAGCGCCTTCTTCGCCTCGCCCTCGGCCTGGGCCAGCATGGCCTGATGGTGAGCGATCTCCTGGCGCTGCAGCTCCAGCTGCCGCCCGCCCAGCTCCTCGCTCGCCGCGGTGACGAACCGGCGGATCCGGTCGAACAGGGCCCGGGTCCCGGACGATCCCTTCTCGAGATCGGCCAGCGTGGCATCCCTCAGGGTATGGCCCGACGAAGCCGGCAGATCGGTGAGCAGGGCGTCGATGGTGGATCCATCGGTTTCCGGCGCGACCGCCTTGAGTGCCAGCGACTGCGCCGCCCAGCCCAGTCCCGCCAGGCGCAGCAGCACGCCGATCTCGGATTCGCTCGCGCCGCGGAACACCGGGGTCTTGGCCCGGAAGCCCAGCAGCGTGGCGCACCAGCCCAGGTGGGTCTCGAGGATCTGCCCCACGTTCATCCGGCTGGGCACGCCCAGCGGATTGAGCACGATGTCCACCGGACGGCCATCCGGCAGATAGGGCATGTCCTCTTCCGGCACGATCCGGGCAACGATGCCCTTGTTGCCGTGCCGGCCGGCCATCTTGTCGCCCACCGAGATCTTGCGCTTCTCGCCCAGATACACCTTCACCAGCTGGATCACGCCCGGCGGCAGCTCATCGGGCTGAAGGATCTTGTCGATCTGATCCTCGGCCTTCTCCTCCACCTTGGCGCGCTCCCGCGCCGCGGCATCGATCGTCAGGCGGATCCGCTCATTGGCGGCCTTGTTGACCACCCGGAGCGTCTTGAGATCCACCTGGGTCAGGTCGGTGTCGGCCAGCATCGCGCCGGTGAGCCGGGTGCCGGGGGGGACATACTCCTCCACCGTGCCGGCCTTGAGCATCAGGGCCGTTTCCTGCCCTTCCAGCAGGGCCTTGAGCTCCGCCAGCATGACGGTGCTGATCCGGGCCTTCTCCTCGTGCTCCACCCGGCGCACTTCACCGATCCGCTCGCCCCGGTCCTTCTCGACCACCTGGTCTTCGACCCGGCTGAAGATCTTGACGTCGATCACGGTGCCCTTCATGCCGGGCGGGACCTTGAGCGACGAGTCCTTCACGTCCTTGGCCTTCTCACCGAAGATGGCCGTCAGCAGCTTCTCTTCCGGCGACAGCTCGGTCTCGCCCTTGGGGGTGATCTTGCCGACCAGGATGTCGCCCGGCTTCACGTGGGCGCCGATCCGCACGATGCCCCGCTCGTCGAGATCGACCAGCGCCTCATCCGAGACGTTGGGGATTTCCCGGGTGATTTCCTCCTGCCCCCGCTTGGTATCGCGGACGTGCAGCTCCAGCTCCTGGATATGGATCGACGAGTACACGTCCTCCTTCACCAGCCGCTCCGAGAGCACGATGGCGTCTTCGAAGTTGTGGCCGTACCACGGCATGAACGCCACGGTGACGTTCGCGCCCAGCGCCAGCTCGCCGTGCTCGGTGGCGGCGCCGTCGGCGATCACCTCGCCCTGCGTTACCTTGCGCCCCACCTGCACCAGGGGCCGCTGGTTGATCGCGGTGTCCTGGTTGGTGCGCCAGAATTTCTTCACCCGGTAGCGATCCACCTGCGCCAGCCGCGCCAGCGGCTGATCGCCCACGGCCAGCCCATCCTGTCCGGCGTCGATGATGATCTCATCGGCGGTGACCCGGGTGATCGCGCCGGTCCGGCGCGCCATGATGACCGCGCCGGAATCCTGCGCCACCTTGCCTTCGAGCCCGGTGCCCACGATCGGCGCCTGGGGGAAGAGCAACGGTACGGCCTGGCGCTGCATGTTCGATCCCATCAGCGCCCGGTTGGCGTCATCGTGCTCCAGGAACGGAATCAGCGCCGCCGCGATCGAGACCAGCTGATCGGGTGCCACGTCCATGAAGTCGATCCGCTCCGGCGCCAGCAGCGGGTAGTCGTCGCCCCGGCGGCACAGCACCAGGTTGTCCTGGAAGCGCCCGTCCGGATCGAGCAGCGCGTTGGCCTGCGCGATGGCGTACCCTTCCTCTTCGGTGGCCGACAGCCAGCGGATGTCGTTGGTGGCGCGTCCCTTCTTCACCACCCGGTAGGGCGTCTCGATGAAGCCCAGGTCGTTGATCCGGGCGTAGGTGGCCAGCGACGTGATCAGACCGATGTTGGGACCTTCCGGGGTCTCGATCGGGCACATCCGGCCGTACTGCGAGTAATGCACGTCGCGGACCTCGAAGCCCGCACGCTCCCGGGTCAGACCGCCCGGACCCAGGGCCGAGAGCCGGCGCTTGTTGGTCAGCTCGGCCAGCGGGTTGGTCTGGTCCATGAACTGCGACAGCTGGCTCGATCCGAAGAACGCCTGGATCACGGCCGAAACCGTGCGGGCGTTCACCAGATCGTCGAGCGAGATCTTCTCCGGATCGGAGTTGATGCTCATCCGCTCCTTGACCAGCCGCGCCATGCGCGACAGACCCACCGAGAACTGGTTGGCGATCAGCTCGCCCACCGAGCGGATCCGCCGGTTGCCCAGGTGGTCGATGTCGTCGGTATGACCCCGGCCGTCGGCCAGGTCGATCAGGTACCGCACGATCGCGATGAAGTCTTCCTCGGTCAGGACCGTGTGGTTGGGGTCGGTCTTGAGCTTGAGCCGGTGATTGATCTTGTGCCGGCCCACCCGCCCGAGGTCATAGCGCCGCGGATTGAAGAACAGCCGCTGGAGCGCCTGCCGGGCGGTGTCGAGGTTGGGCGCATCCCCGGGCCGGAGCAGGCTGTAGATCTGCTGGAGCGCATCCGCCTCGTTCTTGGTCGGATCCTTGGCCAGGGTGTTCTTGATCAGCGGGCTCTCCGACCGCCCGGCCGGGAGCAGCACGTCCACCTTGATGGCGCCCGCCTTGAGCAGCCGGTCGCGCAACGCGTCCGTCAGGGTGGAGCCGCCTTCGGCCAGCACTTCCCCGGTTTCCGGATCGGGCACGTCGAACGCGAGCACCTGGTGCTCCCGCTCGCGCATGGTGGTCGGCATGTCCTCTTCGCGCAGGTCGAGCGTGGTGTACCCGGCGAAGATGGTCACGCTCTTGACCCCCACGTGCCGCATCCGGTTGAGCAGCTCGGGGGTGAGCTCGGTGCCCACCACGCCCAGCGGATCACCCGCCGGATCTTCCGGATTCGGGATGTCGGTCGCGAGCAGGCTCCCCAGCACTTCGCGGCGCTCCTGGCGGCCTTCCAGCTTGCCGCTGATATCGAGCACCTTGGTGGCGAAGAACAGCTTTAGGATGTCGGCGTTGTTGCCGTAGCCGAAGGCCCGGAGCAGGGCCGTGGCCGGGAACTTCTTCTTCTTGTCGATGTGCACGTAGATCACATCGTGGATGTCGATGGTGAACTCCACCCAGGAGCCCCGGAACGGGATGATCCGGGCCGAGAACAGCCGCTGGCCGTTGGGGTGGATGTCCTCCTCGAAGACCACGCCGGGCGAGCGGTGGAGCTGGCTCACCACCACCCGCTCCGCGCCGTTGATCACGAACGTGCCGAGCGGGGTCATGATCGGCAGCTCGCCGAGGTAGACCTCTTTCTCGATCTGGTTCTTGAGCCGGCGCTGGCCGTCGACGTCCTCGAACACGTTGAGGGCGAGGGTGGCCTTGAGCGGGGCGGCATAGGTCATGTCCCGCTCGATGCACTCCTCGACCGTATACTTCGGCTCCCCGATGGCATACGACTTGAACGTCAGCTCGTACTTGCCGTTCACGTCGCTGATGGGGAACAGATCCCGGAAGACGCGCTCCAGAGAGACGTCCTGGCGCTCGCCCTCGATATCATCCGGCACCATCAGGGCATCGAAGGCCCGGGTCTGAATGTCCAGGAGATGCGGCATGGGCATGCCGCTCTCGCGCTTGGAGAAATTGATCTCGCTTCGAATCTCGGCCATCGAATCTCCCGCCCAGCACAAAGAGCCCCGTAGCGAGGCCCCCGTCGCCGGGAGCCCCGCGGGGCGTGGGTCACTGCGTCAGTTCTTCAGCTCGCGTCGGCACGCGCATGTCGCCTCGCTGATGTAGTCACTGGTCACTAGTCGTTGGTCGCTAGTTGAGCGCGTGGTTTCGGCTCAGGGGAGGCTAGCGACTAACGACCAACGACTGAGGACTACTTCAGCTCAACGACCGCGCCCTGCTCCTCGAGCTTCTTCTTGATCTCCTCGGCCTCGGCCTTGGAGATGCCCTCCTTGAGGGTCTTCGGCGCGCCATCCACCAGGTCCTTGGCTTCCTTGAGGCCCAGGCTGGTCAGCTCGCGCACGACCTTGATGACCTGGATCTTCTTGGCGCCGCCTTCCTTGAGGATGACGGTGAACTCGGTCTGCTCTTCGACCGCGGGGGCGGCGGCGGCGGCACCGCCGGCGCCGGCCGGCGCGGCCGCGGCGACCACCGAGACGTTGAACTTCGTCTTGAAGGCCTCGATCAGTTCCGCGAGCTCCACCACCGACTTGTTGC
>DASTEX010000160.1:0-3841 GCA_035709185.1 Gemmatimonadales bacterium | reverse complement strand
TGAAACCGGAACTCGGCGTCCATGCGGCGTTCCAGCTCCCGGCGGCCGGCCAGCGAGCGCAGGCGCGCGAGCAGCCCAGCGAGGCGGCTCATGGTCCGCTGGCAGAGAGAGCCAGCTCGATCGCCGCCACGAAGCGGCGCCAGCTCTCCACTTCGGTTCGGAGCGCGGCCCGACCCGAGCTGGTCAGGCGGTAGAAGCGGGCTCGCCGGTGGTTCTCGCTGTCGGCCCATTCACTCCGGACGTGGCCCTGGTGCTCCAGCCGCTGCAGCGCGGGATAGAGCGAGCCCTGATTGGCCGAGAGCGCGTCCCGGGAGATGGCCTGGATCCGCTGGCCGATGCCCCAACCGTGGGTGGGGCCCAGACTCAGCGCCTTGAGGATGAGGAGGTCGAGCGAGCCCCGCAGGGCATCGCCATGGGCGGGCGGCGGCATGAACGCTCCGGCGCGCGAGCGCCTTCTTGATTTCTAGAAGAGAATAACGCCCTTCCTCTCGACGTCAAGAGGAGCGCGGGGCCCGCCGCCGGATTTGACAGCTCTGGCTTTCAGAACTATGCATAGATGTGAAAGGGGGGTTCACCGTGAGCTCACTCCGCACCCAGCTGCTGCCGGGCACCCTCGACCTGTTGATCATGAAGGCCCTTTCGATCCGGCCCCTCCACGGCTACGGCATCGCCCAGCACATCCACCGGCTGTCCCGCGAGGCCCTCCGGGTGGAAGAAGGCTCGCTCTATCCCGCGCTGCAGCGGATGCAGGTGAAAGGCTGGGTGGCCTCCGAGTGGAAGGACTCCCCGACCGGACGCCGGGCCCGGTTCTACCGGCTCACGGCCGCGGGGCAGCGCCAGCTCGACCGGGAAGCCTCCGCCTTCAGCCGGTCGGTGACGGCCATCAGCCGGGTGCTTCGCGGGGCGGAGGCATGAGCCTGCTCGAGGGACTGCGGCGCCTCCGCTTCTGGCGCCGGCGGGAGACCCTCGCAAGCGAGCTGGAAGAGGAGCTTGAGGCGCACGTCGAGTTCCTGGCCCGCGACTTCGAGCAGGCCGGCCTGTCGCGCGAGGACGCGCTCGCGGCCGCGCGGCGCCAGCTCGGCAGCACCACTCGCATCAGCGAGGCCAGCCGGGACCAGTGGGGGTTTCCGTGGCTCGATGCCCTGCTGCAGGACCTGCGCTACTGCCTGCGTAGTCTCCGATTGTCCCCGGGCTTCTCCGCCAGCGTGATCCTCACGCTGGGTCTCGCGGTCGGAGCCAACGCGGTGATGTTCGGGGTGGTGGACCGTCTGATGCTCCGGCCCTTCCCGCAGCTGCGGGACCCAGACCGGGTGCACCGGGTGTACCTGCGCTCGAACCACCGGAACCGGGAGCAGATCACCAGCTCGTCCGCGTATGCCCGGTACCTCGATCTCCGGCGCTGGACCACGTCATTCGAGGCGTGGTCCGGCTGGGCGGATCGGCGGATCGCGGTCGGTTCGGGCGACGCCACCCGCGAAGTCCCGGTCACCCTGGTGAACGCCGAGTTCTTCGATTTCTTCGATGCGCCCCCGGCATTGGGGCGCTATTTCCTGCCGGACGAAGACCAGACCCCCCGCGGGGCCCCGGTGGTGGTGCTGGCCTGGGGCTACTGGCAGAGCGAATACGGCGGACGCAACGTGCTGGGAGAAAGGCTTCACGTGGGCCCCATCTCCTGCGTGATCATCGGCGTGGCGCCTCGCGGTTTCACCGGGGTGGACGAAGGGTCGCCCACCAGCGTGTACCTCCCGATTACGACCTACGCGGGCAACCACCCCAGCGAGCGCAACGCCACGACCTACTTCACCCGGTACAACTGGGACTGGATGGAGATGATGGTGCGGCGCAAGCCGGATGTGAGCGTCGCCCAGGCTTCGGCCGATCTGAGCAACGCGTTTCTCCGGAGCTGGAATGCCGAACGGGAGCTGGGAGCAGCCCTGGCGCCGGCCGAGGTCGCCCGCCCGACCGCCCTGGCCGCGCCGCTCAAATCCGGCGCGGGCCCCGATGCCGGACTCGAGGCCCGCACCGCGCTCTGGGTCAGCGGAGTGGCCGCCATCGTGCTGGTCATCGCCTGCGCCAACCTGGCCAACCTCTTCCTGGCGCGGGCCCTCCGACGCCGGCGGGAGACCGCGGTCCGGCTGGCGCTGGGAATAACGCGGACCCGATTGCTCGGCCAGCACCTCATGGAGAACGTGGTCCTGGTCCTGTCAGGCACCGTCGCCGGCCTGTTGATCGCGCAATGGGGCGGCAGCGGGATCCGTAAGCTCTTTGTGGCGGCGGCGCCGCTGGATGTGGTCACCGACTGGCGGACCATCGGCCTGGCCGCCGTCATGGCGCTGATGGTTGCGCTGTTGACCGGATTGGCGCCGGCCCTCATTGCGGTGCGAGGCGGACCCGAGGTGGCCGCTTCGCTCAAGGCCGGAGCGCGAGAAGGGTCCCATCCGCGTTCCCGGTTGCGCTGGGCCCTGCTGGTGGCTCAGGGTGCGCTCTCGGTGATGCTGCTGGTCGGGGCCGGCCTGTTCGTTCAAAGCCTGCGCCGGGTGAACCGGCTCCGCCTGGGCTTCGATGCCGAGGCCGTCCTGCTGGCCGAGCCCAAGCTCCGGGGCACCCGGCTGACACCAGAAGAAGAGATCGGGCTCGGCCGCCGGGTGCTGGAGCAGGGGCAGGCCCTGCCGGGAGTGGAGCACGCGGCCTGGGCCGGAAGCGTGCCCTTCTACAGTACTTCGGGCACCGGGCTCTACGTTCCCGGCATCGATTCGGTCCAGCGGCTGGGCCAGTTCAGTTACCAGGTCGCCACGCCCGACTACTTCGCCACGATGGGGACCCGCATCGTGCGGGGCCGGCCCTTCACGGCCCACGATCGGGCCGGGACTCCGCTGGTGGGCGTCGTGAGCGAGAGCATGGCGCGGGTGTTATGGCCGGGACGAGACCCGATCGGGCAATGCATGCGGGTGGGAAACGACACCGTCCCCTGCACCACCGTGGTGGGAGTTGCGGAGGATGCGTTCCAGCGCAGCCTGGTGGATGATCAACGGCTGCACTACTACCTGCCGCTCGACCAGTTCCGGACCAACGAAGGATTCGCGCTGCTGCTCCGGGTGCGGGGAGACCCGGCGCTTCAGGCCGAGGCGGTCCGGCGCCAGCTGCAGCCGCTGATGCCGGGCCAGGCCTACGTCGTGGTCCGCCCACTCGACGAGCTGCTGGCGAGCCAGCGCCGGTCGTGGCGGTTCGGGGCCACCATGTTCAGCGCCTTCGGCCTGCTCGCGCTCCTGGTGGCCGCGGTGGGTCTCTATGGGGTCCTGGCGTACAACGTCGCCCAGCGAATGCATGAGCTGGGCATCCGCATGGCCCTCGGCGCCAGGCCGGGCCAGGTGGTGCGGCTGGTGATGGGCCAGGGCATTCGCTATGCGATGCTCGGCACCGCGATCGGGACCGTACTGGCCCTTTTTGCGGGGCGATGGCTCCAGCCGATCCTCTTTCAGGTATCGGCGCGCGACCTGCGCGTCTTCGGCCTGGTGGCGGCGTTGCTGCTGCTGGTCGCGGGGTTCGCTACGGCCGCTCCGGCACGCCGAGCCTCGCGGGCCGACCCGAACACCGCGCTCCGAGCCGAGTAAACCAGCCGCCGACCACCTAGCTCTTCACCCGGGTTCCGGTAACGGGTTGGGGACCTCTGGAAGGAGTTTCCCTCCCCTCGAGCCGGCGTTCGACGGTTCCCTCTAGCGCGTCCCCTTTAGCGTCGAGCGTCCACGTGCTGATCGAGGTCGCTTCCTTCTCCTCGCCATTCAGGTTGACCCGGGCGACTCCTCGCTGGATGAAGACCACCGGCCCGGGTCCGCTCCGGGCC
>DASTEX010000159.1:0-3077 GCA_035709185.1 Gemmatimonadales bacterium | reverse complement strand
CGCTCTCCCGGAGCACCCGCAGCATGATCCGGTCGCCCAGTGGTGACGGCACCCTGAGCCCGCTCGCGACTGTCCACGGGTCGGCCCAGGCCGTGACGGCCTCTTCGGCCTGCTCGAAGGCGCGAACCACCGGCGCGCAGCCGGCTGACTGCACCGTGAACATCTTCGGCAATTCGCCCTCCACCCAGCCGGCTGCGGCCAACTCCTGGAAGGCCTTCCACATGCCGATGAGTCCGGTACCGCCCCCGGTGGGATAGATCACGGCATCCGGCAGCCTCCAGCCGAGCTGGAGCGCGATCTCCAACCCGAGGGTCTTCTTGCCCTCGATGCGATAGGGCTCCCGCAGGGTGGAGAGATCCATCGCGCCCGATTCCCTGGCCCAGGCCCGCGAGGCCTTGCCGCAGTCACCGATGTGCCCGTCGAGCAGCTCTACCGTTGCGCCGAACAGCTCGATCTGGCGGAGGATGGTGGGTGGGGTGGAGCGCGGGGCAAAGACCTTCACGTCGGTGCCGGCCCGGGCGGCATACGCGGCCGCAGCCACGCCGGCATTCCCCGCAGTGGGGAGGGTGAATCGACTGACGCCGGCGGCGACGGCGCGGGTGATGGCCGCGCTCAGGCCTCGGGCCTTGAAGGAGCCCGTGGGATTGGGGCCTTCATCCTTGACCCAGAGCGCGTCGAGCCCCAGGTCGTGCCCCAGCCGGGAGACCCGCAGAAACGGGGTATCGCCTTCCCCCAGGGTCACGGGCTGCTCGCCGGCAGCCAGCGGAAGAAACGAGCGGAACCGCCACATGCCATGCCGCCGGCGCAGCTCCGCGCGCTCCGTCACCGGATGCACCCGGTCGGGATAGCGCACCAGCCACGGCCGGCCGCAGTCGCAGACTGTCGGAACGCCTTCCGGGCCCCGGGCCGTGCCGCACTCCGAGCACTCCAGATACCAGTCGAGCACCGTGGTCGCCGTGGTCGCCGTCGTCGTCATGGATGATCCTGGAGATACTGATGAATCCGCGCCGCCATTCCGGTGGAAACCCCGGGAACATCCGCCAGCTCCGCTACCGTTGCGCTCCGCACCCCTGCCAGGCTGCCGAACCGCTCCAGCAGCGCCCGGCGCCGGCTCGCGCCCACGCCGGGAATCTCGAGCAGCTCCGAGGTGATGGTGCGGCTCGAGCGGCGCAGGCGATTGTAGGCCAGGCCGAAGCGATGGGCCTCGTCGCGGATCCGCTGCAGCAGCCTGAGCGACGGACTCCGGCGCGAGAGCCGCAGGGGATCGGGCGTGTGTGGAAGAAAGACTTCTTCCTCCCGCTTTGCCAGACTCACCAGAGGAAGCTGGTCCAGCCCCATCGCCCGGGCCGCCTCCACCGCCGAGCTCAGCTGGCCCTTCCCGCCATCGATGACCATGAGGTCGGGCAGCGGCAGCTGCTCGTCACACCGGCGGCGGAGATAGCGGGTCACCACTTCGTGGATGGCCGCGAAGTCGTCCTGCTGCGAGAGCCCCTTGATCCGGAACTTCCGGTACTCCGATTTCTTCGGCCGGCCGGCCTCGAACCAGACCAGCGAGCCCACCATGTCCCGTCCCTGGTTGTGCGAGATGTCCACGCACACGATGCTGCGCGGCACCGAGGAGAGTCCCAGGTCGCGTCCCAGGGCATAGACCGGATCCTCGGCCCGCTCTTCCACCTCGAACGACTCGAGTTTGAGACTCTCCAGCAGGTGGCGCGCATTCTGGTCGGCCAGCTCCACCAGCCGCCAGGCCCGGCCCCGCTGGGGAATGGCAACCACCGTTTCCGGGAGCAGCGCCTCGAGCTCACCCAGATTGGCGGGAGGGAACGGGAGCACCAGCCTCCGGGCCCGGTCTTCGGCCGGAACATAGTAGCGGACGATGAACGCGCTCAGCACGTCTTCGTCGCGCTCCTCTTCCAGGTTCTCCAGGAACCGGTGATCGCGGGCCACCATGCGTCCGTCGCGCACCCGCATGAACACGCCGACGGCGTCGTCGCCGTCGCGGGCGAACCCGATCACGTCGGCAGCGCCCCGCCCGGTGACTTCGACCTCGGAGGGCGCGTCGACCTGCTCCAGCCAGCGCAGCGTGTCACGCAGCTCGCGGGCCCGCTCGAAATCGGTCCGCTGGCTCGCCTCCAGCATCAGCCGGCGGATCCGGCCCCGCACGTCGACCGTGTCGCCCTCGAGGAACGACACCACCTCGTCGATCATGGCGCGATAGTCGGGTTCGTTCTGCCATCCCACGCAGGGCGCCCGGCAGCGGCCGATATGGAAGTCGAGACAGGGACGCTCCCGCCGTTCCCGCGGGATGTCGTCGGCGCAGCTCCGCACCGTGAAAATCCGGCGCACGATGCCGAGCATCCGCCGCATGGCCGCCACGTCGGTGAAGGGCCCGAAGTAACGCGCGCCGGGGAGATTGCGCCGGCGCGTGACCAGGACCCGGGGATAGGGCTCCTGCACCGTCACCGCAATGCAGGGATAGCTCTTGTCGTCCTTGAGCCGGATGTTGAAGCGGGGCTGGTACTCCTTGATCAGGTTGTTCTCGAGCAGGAGCGACTGCGCCTCGCTCGACACCACGATGGTGTCCACGTCGGCAATCAGCTGCCGGAGCCGCGCGTTCTTGATGCTGCCGCTGTGATCCGACGCCAGGTAGCTCCGCACCCGCGACCGCAGGTTCTTCGCCTTGCCGACATACAGCACCTTCCCGCCGGCGTCTTTCCAGAGATAGACGCCGGGCCCGTCGGGGAGCAGGCTGAGCTTGCGGGAGAGGAGATCGTTCGACACGGAGTTGTCAGTGACCATTCGAGAATGTGAATGCAGAGTGCAGAGTGCAGATTGCAGAGTGAAGAAGGGGAGCGAACCCGGCTTCTCATCGAGGTATCAGCATGCCGACCCTTCTGCACTTTGCAATCTGCACTCCGCACTCTGCATTGAGGTTCTTCCCTCGCTTCTCGAATGGTCACTGACAACTCCGTGTCGAACGATCTCCTCAACCGCAAGCTCAGCCTGCTCCCCGACGGGCCCGGCGTCTATCTCTGGAAAGACGCCGGCGGGAAGGTGCTGTATGTCGGGAAGGCCAA
>DASTEX010000158.1:0-4459 GCA_035709185.1 Gemmatimonadales bacterium | reverse complement strand
GTGCCGCCTCCGGTACCTGCGGCACGAACAGATCGATGACTGCCTCCGCCAGGTCGGAAGCGGACACCGGGTCGAAGTTGCAGGCAACGGCGACTGACAGGCCGTGCTCGGGCACGCGGCCCATCCACGTGCTGAAGCCGGCGGCGCCGCCGGAATGAGAGATCACCACTCCGCCTGGCGTGGAATCCACGAACAGGCCGCGCGCAGAGCGCAGCCGCCGGCCGTTCGACAACCGCGCATTCTCCTCGAGCTTAAGGGTGACGAACCGGCCCAGCCGCTCGTTCGCCAGCGCCTCTTGCCAGGTAATCAAGTCGCCGACACTGGCGGCGACCCCGCCGCCGCCGCGATTCGGGCCGAGCCGCATGAATGGCCGCCACCCGTTGGTTTCCTTCTGATAGCCGATGGCGGCGTCCGGTCCGGCGTGGAGGATGTCCTCGACGTAGGCGCTGGACCGCATGCCGAGCGGCTCGAAGATGCGGCGGCGCGCAAACTCGGCGAACGACCTGCCGGATGCCCGCGCGACGATCTCCTTGAGCAGCACGTAACCGCTGTTGGAGTACGACCATTCCGAGCCCGGCACAAAGTTGAGCCCGCGCTGGCGCAGGATGATTGTCAGCGCTCCGGTGCTCTCGGGCGCGAACGGCAGCAGGCCGGTCCAGTCGCGGATGCCGCCAGTGTGCGTGAGCAGGTGGTCGATCGTCACAACGTGGCCGTAGTCCGGCAGCTCGGGCAGGAACCGGCGGATGTCGTCATCCAGCTGGAGCCGTCTCGCCTCCACCAGCTGCAGCACCGCCGCGGCCACGATCTGCTTGTGGGTCGAGCCGATGTCGAACAGCGAGCCAGGGCCGAGCGGTGCGCGGCTCTCGATGTCGGCGAGGCCGTACTGGCGATTGACGATCGCGCGGCCGCGCTGCGATACCCCCACCGCGCAGCCCGGCGCATCCGCCGTGATTTCGCGGAAGATCCGGTCGATCTCGGCGGTACGGGCCTGGGGCGACTGCGGGTGGGCGGGCGTGACACTCAATAGCCCGGCTGTGATGGCAATAGGGATGGTCCTCGACATGAGTCGCCTCAGATAGCGGATATGGGAACCGGATGGCCAACCGCTCAAGACGAGAGATCAAGACCCTCTTCCAGACAGCGCAGGATCCCCCTTACTCCGGCACGCCACCCGCCTCGTGCGGGTCGCCAACCCCGCCAGACTTTGTATTGCAAAGTACTTGTAACGAGAGTAGCGGTCAAGCCTGCCCTCGGAAGTCGGTGGCAGCCTGATGCTCAGGCCGCGCTGCAAGAGAGTCCCACAGAAAGTGATCACGACCACAGATCGATGCCTGTTCTGCCACCACCTGCCCACCCGCACACCCCTGCCAGTGTTGCGCTCCCAAGCAGGTACGATGGAATTTCCTGCCCGACTCGTGCTTCGCGGTGACCCCGGGGGGAATCTTCCCCGGTATCGAGGGATACGGCGAACCAGGCTGTTCTGCTACCGATGTTCTCACCTGCAGGCGCGCGCCAGGCGAGCGACGCGCCCCGGAACATTCTGGAGGAAGATCATGAAACTCGGCGTCCGTGCGACCGGCGCTCATCCCTGGCGGCGTGCGCACCACCTGCTGGCCGTCGCGGCGATCGTGTTCGCCACATCGGCCCGGCCCGCGCCGGTGGTGTTTCATGTGAGCCTGGGCCAGGCCTCGGCGACGGCGGTCTCCGGCCGGCTGCTGGTCTTCGCCCGGCCGCTCGGACCCTCTGACCAGAGGCCGGTCACGTCGGTCAACATGGACCAGATTGATACCCGCGCGGCCGCCATCGCCGCCCGGGAGGTGGCGCGCCTCGAGCCGGGCGCCACGGTCGACCTCGACGCCGACGTCACGGCATTCCCCACGCCCTTTTCCCAGCTCAAGCCCGGCCGCTACGCCGTGCAGGCGGTGCTCGATCGCGACCACAGCTACAACTACACGGGACGCGGCCCTGGCGATCTCGTGAGCGGGGTGGTGGAGATGGACCTGCCCGCCGGCACAGCCCAGGTCCTGACGCTGGCGACCACCATCCCTGAAACCGATCCCCTTCAGCCTCTGTCCAACATGCCGGCGGCGCTGAAGGAGGTCTATGCGGCCGCCCGGCCCCACATCCACAGGATCGACTTCGCCAGCCCGGCGCTCAGCCGCTTCTGGGGTCGGCCGGTCGCCTTGCGCGGCTGGGTGGTGACCCCGCCGGACTATGCGACCCATCCCGGCCAGCGCTATCCGACGGTCTACTACACCCAGGGCTTCGGCGGCTCGTTGCGCTCCCTCCGCGATCGCGCAGTCGCCCGGTGGGATGAGATGAAGACGGGCAAGGCCCCGCCGATGATCTGGGTGGGGCTCGACCAGTCGGGCCCCACCGGCACCAGCGAGTTCGTCAACAGCGTCAACAACGGGCCGTGGGGCGAGGCGCTGACGGCCGAGCTGATTCCCGAGCTGGAACGGCAGTACCGCATGGATGCCAGGCCCGCGGGCCGGCTACTGACCGGGCACTCCTCCGGCGGCTGGGCGGTGCTGTGGCTGCAGGTGAACTATCCCGGACTGTTCGGCGGCGCCTGGCCCACCGCGCCCGACCCCAGCGATTTCCACGACTTCCTGGGCATCGACCTGTACGTCGCCGGCGCCAACGTCTATCGCAAGCCCGATGGGACGCCTTGGCCGCTGGCGCGCGACCAGGGCAAAATGCTGGTCTCCGTCGAGGACTTCACCCGCCGGGAAGTCGTGCTGGGGGAGTATGGCGGCCAGATGGCCTCGTTCGAGTGGGTCTTCTCTCCCCGCGGCGCCAACGGGCTCCCGGTCACTATGTTCGACCGCACCACCGGCGCGGTGGACCCGGCCGTGATCGCCTATTGGAAGGAGCACTACGACGTGGCCGAGCGCCTCCGCCGCCACTGGCCGGAGCTCCGGCGTGATCTCGACGGCAAGATCCACCTGACCGTGGGCACGGGCGACAACTTCTATCTCGACGGTGCGGCGCGCCGGCTGGAAGCGACAATGAAGGGGCTCGGGGCCAGGACCGACTTCCGCTACGTCGAAGGGCGCGGCCACTTCGACCTCTACACGGTGGGCAACGACCGCTGGGGCCTGTACCAGGCCATCGCCTGGGAGATGTACGCGCTCGCTCGGCCGGGATCGAAGCCGCCGGCATAGGTCTGGAGCAAGTGCGAATCCCGCGCTCATTTTCTGTCGGACACACCGACAAAAACCCGGGTCGATTCGTCAGGGCGCACGCGCAGAGGTGACCGCATAATGCAGGCTGACCTGGCCGCCGGGCCGGCGATGTATCCATCGAGGCTCGCGGCCACGTTGTAACTGGACTGGTCGCATGGTTGCCTCAGGAGGAGGGATTAGACGGAATGGTCTGGACGTCGCGGCGCCGGGCACAGAAGTACCCGCCTTGTGGAACCTCGCGCCCGGTCAGAGAGTCGATCAGCATCGCGATCCCCAGGTCCGGAGTGAACCTCCCGCCAAACCCGCCCGGCACTGTCCACCGGATCTCCAGCAGGTCAAAGCCGTCGTCGACTACCAGCGGCCGGGACCCTGCATACAGGGCTGCCTCCTGGGTGTCGTAGTACACGCCCGGAGCCAGTGGGTCTCGCGACCCGGCTTCTTCCAGAGGCTCGAACGCGGCATCCGTCCAGCCCCACAGGGGCCGCTCTCCGCTTGCTCGCCGGCGCCACTGACCGGTCACGCCCGACTGGACATGATAGCGATACAAGGTGTCGGACGGCTCCAGGTGCAGGCGACCGGAGCGCGAGGCCGGGCGAGCCACCCCTTGATCCCATACCACCACGAGATCGAAGTCCCCAATGAGGTCATTCAGCTGCGAGGGGTCGAAGGGCTGCCGCTCTGATACTGGCGCACACAGGACAGGCGGAGTGGGAGTCGGCGGCGAGACGGTGCACGCCGCCGCCACCATTGCGAGAATGGCGCCGCTGTTGCGGGACGGCCCGATATTGGCGCGGTACCGGACTGCCATCAAGACCATCAGCCACAACCCTCCACCCCATCGTTCTGGAGCTGCTGCCGTCAGGTGGTTACGCAATAAACCGGCACCCGATTGCCGACAGTCTGTTGGAACGGGCACTGGGCGACATCTATGAGACCCGCCCCACCAAGCTGCTGTTCGTCAAGGCCGCGCCGGACCGGAGCTACCAGGAAGTGGTTGAGGCCTTTGATCGGGCCCGGGCGGCCGGCGTTCAGGCATTAGCCCTGGTCCCGTGAAATAACCACGGGCGGAATGCGCTCCCTGGAGTCTCGGTGAAGCGGCCGGCGCGATGAAGGACCTCCTAGCTGCTGGTTCCCGGAGATCGGTAGGGCAGGCCCCGGGCCTTCTCCAGCATCTCGATGGTCTCTTCTACCGTGAGCAGCGGAGTCGTCTCGGCTGAGCGCAGCGAGCCACCGGCAGCGATGCCAACCGAAAAAGCTGCAGCTGACACGTT
>DASTEX010000157.1:0-3895 GCA_035709185.1 Gemmatimonadales bacterium | reverse complement strand
TGGGCCTGGTGGGGGAGCCTAACGCCGGCAAGAGCACCCTGCTCTCGGTGATTTCCGCCGCCCGGCCCAAGATCGCCGACTATCCCTTCACCACGCTCGAACCCAATCTCGGTGTCGTCGGGCTCCCGGGCTCGCGTTCGTTCGTGGTGGCCGACATTCCCGGCATCATCGAGGGCGCCCATCGGGGCAAAGGGCTCGGTCTCCAGTTTCTCCGGCACGTGGAGCGCACCCGGGTCCTCGCCTTCCTGGTCCCGCTCGACGATCCCGATCCGGCCGCGGGGTACCGGCGCCTGCGCCAGGAAATCCGGCTCTACAGCAACGCGTTGTATCACCGGCCCCACCTCCTGGTGTTCACCAAGCGCGATCTGCTCCCGCCCGATGGGTCGATGCCGCCGGTCGAGGCCGAAGACGCGCTCGCCACGCACATGATCTCGAGTGCGTCGGGCCAGGGGCTCGACCAACTGAAGGAAGAATTGTGGCAGATGATACAGCAGGAGCGAAGCTCTGAGGAAGTGGAAGAGAAGACTTGAATGTAGAGTGCAGAATGCAGATTGCAGATTGCAGAAGCCCGACCACCGGGGCGGCGGGGAGGGGACTTCTACACTCTGCAATCTGCACTCTGCACTCTGCATTCATGTTCTTCCCTCGCGAAGGGATGATCGAGGTTCACCATGCGGATGAATGATTCGCCAATGCCCCTTCATGGAGACAATCGCCACGCTTACCTGGCCCTGGCCCTGGTCCCCGGGATCGGTCCCGGCCGGTTGCGAACCCTGATGGAAGGCTGTGGCTCTCCCAGCGGCGTCCTCGAGGCGCCGTTCGCGTTTTTACGTTCTCTTCCCGGTATCGATCTCTCGCTCGCGACGGCGGTGCAGAGCGCCCGACGCTCCGCCGCGCAACATGTGCTGGACGATCTCAACCGGCTGGGTGGTGTGCTCCTGCTGCCGGGTGACGAGCAGTTTCCGGCCGGGCTTTCGCCGGTGGATCCTCCGCCCATGGCGCTGTTCGCCGCCGGCAATCTCGAGCTGCTGACACGGCCCGCCGCGGCCATCGTGGGCAGCCGCGATCATACCCGCTACGGCGCCGAGGTGTGTGATGCCCTGGCGGCGGGAGTGGCAGCGGCCGGGGTAGTAGTCGTGAGCGGCATGGCCCGCGGGCTCGACGCGGAGGCCCATCGCGCCGCTCTCACTGCAGGCGGCGGTACCATCGGGGTGCTGGGAAACGGGCTGGGCGTGATCTATCCCGCGGCCAACCGCCGGCTGTACGAGGCGGTAAGGAAAGAGGGGCTCTTGATCACGGAGCTTCCGCCGGGCGAGCGGCCTCACGCCGGCGCCTTCCCCCGGCGCAACCGGCTGATCGCCGGGCTCTCGCGGGTAACGGTGGTGATCGAAGCCGCCGTCGGCTCCGGGGCGCTCATTACCGCCAACGAGGCGCTCGAGCTGGGCCGGGACGTCATGGCGGTTCCGGGCCCCGTCACCAGCCCTACTTCGGTGGGCGCCAATCAGCTGCTGCGCGATGGCGCCATTGCCATCCTGGAAGTGGACGACCTGCTCGCCCGATACCCGGAGATCCGTCGCGTCCCGGGCGATCCGGTTCTGCCCGCGGCCGATCCGGCCTCACCGCAGGGCAAAGTCCTGGCCCTCCTCAAGGGAGGTCCCCGCCAGGCCGATGAGCTGGCCGCCACCCTTCGGCTGCCCACGGGACAGGTGCTGGCCGTGTTGGGCGCGATGGAGATTCAGGGAATGGTTTCGCAGCGGCCGGGCATGGTATATGGACTTGTGAAAGCGAGATTTGCCGCGGAAGGAAGATCGGAGTAACGAAAGCATACGAATGTTGAGTGCAGAAGTCCTCCGCGAACGCACTGTACGCGGGGAATTCGCCCGCCGGGGAGCTGGACTAACGCTCCCGCGTACAAAGCATTCGCGTCGGCCTTCTGCACTCAACATTCGCATGCTTCCCACTCTAACTTCCAGTTAACGAGATGCTGGTTTACATCCATGTTCCTTTCTGCGCCCGGCGCTGCAGCTACTGCGATTTCGCAATCGCAGTGCGGAAGGAGATTCCTTCCCAGTCCTTCGCCCACCTGATCGGGCAGGAATGGCGGCTCCGCCAGTCGCTCCCCTGGTGGAGCACTTCGCCCGAGGTCGAGACGGTCTATTTCGGCGGCGGCACCCCCAGCCGGCTGGATCCCCAGGCCCTCGACCAGATCCTCCGGGAAATTGCCGCCGTGCGGACGGTTGTGGCAGGTGCGGAAATCACGCTCGAGGCCAATCCGGATGACGTCTCACCCGAGCGGGCCGAAGCCTGGCGCCGCATGGGCATCAACCGGGTTTCGCTCGGCGCCCAGTCCTTCGATCCAGCCGTGCTGGAATGGATGCATCGAACCCATTCGGCCGATCAGATCGGCCGGGCAGTGGGCCTGCTCCGGGCCGCGGGATTCGACAACATCTCCGTGGACCTGATCTACGGCCTTCCGGAGGAGCTGGCGCGGAACTGGCCCGCCGATTTCAGCCGCGCGCTCGAACTCGCGCCGGAGCACCTCTCGCTCTACGCGCTCACGGTGGAATCCGGCACGCCGCTCGGGAAGTGGACCACCCGCGGAAGTGTCCGGCCCCTGCCGGATGACCGGGTAGCCGACGAGTACCTCTGGGCTCACGAACGACTGGAGCAAGCAGGCTTCGAGCATTACGAGGTGTCCAACGCGGGCCGACCCGGCTTTCACGCCCGCCATAACGCCGGGTACTGGGAGCGAAAACCGTTCATTGGGCTGGGCCCCTCGGCCCACGGTGGCGCCGGCCGCGAGCGGATGTGGAACCTCCGCGAGTGGGAATCGTGGCGTCGCACCATGGCTGCGGGAACGGACCCGGTGGGTGGCCGGGAAGAGCTTACCGGCCCGCAGCTGGAACTGGAGGAGCGGTACCTCGGTTTACGGACCAGCGCGGGCGTGGCCGAGGCGCTGGTTCCTGGGCCTCACCGGTCCCGCTGGCTGGAGCAGGGCTGGGCCAAGGTGAGGGAAGGGCGGGTCTACCTGACTCCTGAAGGATGGCTCAGACTCGATGCCCTGGTGGCGGCGGTATAAACCGTTAGCGGTTGGCAGTCAGCGGTTAGCCGTGAGCTGTGACCGCACGCGGTACGCGGTACTCGGTACCGCCTAAGCTAAGTCCTAAGCCCCAAGTCCTAAGTCCTTGAAAGTTTGGGTAGATTTGGGTGATGTCCTCGGCCGATGCCCTCAGCGAACGCGAACGGCGGGTCCTCGAGGCGGTCATCCACACCTATATCGAGACCGCCGAGCCCGCCGGGAGCCAGACGATTGCCCGGCGCTACCCGCTGGGGCTGTCGGCCGCTTCCATTCGCTCCATCATGAGCGATCTGGAGACCAAGGGGTTTCTCTTCCACACCCATACTTCAGCCGGCCGGATCCCGACCGATCGGGCCTACCGGCTGTACGTGAACGACCTGATGCGGTTCGCGCCTCCCAGCGACCACGAGCGCGAAACCCTTCGGCGCGAGCTGGGTCCCGACCGGAGCGCTATCGAGGAGATCCTGCGCCGGGCCGCGCAGGTCCTCGGCGTGCTGACCCACGAGCTGGGTGTCGCGGCTGCCCCCCGGCTCGACGCCGTGGTCCTGGACCGGCTGGACCTGGTGCACCTCACCTCCGACCGGCTGCTCCTGGTCTTCCACCTGAAGAGCGGCGCGGTCCGGACCATCTTCGTGCAGATCCCCGCCAGTGTGGCGGCCGGCACGGTGGAACACGTCGCCCGGATCCTGAACGAGCGGCTGGCGGGCCAGCCGCTGCGGGAGATCCGCGCCACGCTGTCAGAACGGCTGCGAGACGCCGACGGCAGCGGAGCGGGAAACGAGCTGCTCAACATCTTCATCGCCGAGGGCGACGAGA
>DASTEX010000156.1:0-2065 GCA_035709185.1 Gemmatimonadales bacterium | reverse complement strand
GAACATCGCCCGGAACAGCAGGTGCAGCAGCATGTTGTCCCGGCGGATGTCGATCAGGATCGCAATCTCGGGCCGGATCTCCGCCAGGTAGGAGAAGTTCTGCTCCGGTCCAACGCCCAGGTATGCCCCGCCCTGCACCTTGAGCGCCTTGAAGGCCGGTATCACGTGCAGGTAGGAGGTCTCGTTCGACACCAGGTTATCGCTGTCGAAGAAGCCGCCCGCCTCGGAAAGCCGAGCCACCAGCCGGCCGAACTCGGTATCCTGCCGGGCCTGCGCGGCCGGCACCGCGAAGATCAGCAGCTGGAGGGAAAGCAGCAGGGCACGCATGGTCGTCCTCAGAGAATCGTCACGATCCAGTCGCCCATCAGGTAGCCGACCACCGCTACGCCGAGGCCGACGAGAAACATGTCCAGCCCGCTCCGGAAGACGCTCCGGCCGGTGAAGAAGCTCCGGGCCGCGCCCACCGCGAAGTGCGACAGCATCGCCACCACGAAGGAAGCCCAGATGGCCCACGGCCGGGTGCTCAGCAGGAGCGGAGCCACCGGAATGAAGGCGCCGAACGCGGTGGCCACTCCGGTCACCCAGGCTTCCCGCATCGGGGTGCTGCTCGGCTCCCCGATCTTGAGCTCCTCGCGCACCTTCTCCTCGAGGGCGCGCTCCGGATCCGCCATCACCGCGGTCGCCAGCTCGCCGGCCTGGCCCGCGGGAATGCCCTTGGCCTGGTAGATGAGCGAGAGCTCTTCCCGCTCCAGCTCGGGCATCAGCCGGATCTCTTCCCGCTCCATCGCGATTTCGTGCTCGTGAACTTCCCGCTCGCTCTTGGCGGCGAGATAGCCGGACGATCCCATCGAGAGCGCATCGGCCAGCATCCCGGCGAGCCCGGCGACCACCACTGCATGGCCGGTCCCGCCCAGCGCGGACTGGGCTCCCACCATGCCGGCCACCAGCCCGAAATTCGCGGTCAGCCCGTCGTTGAATCCGTAGACCACGTTCCGGAGGAAGCCGCCGGCGCCGGTCTTGTGCCAGGGTTCGCTGTTTGCGCCCTTGACCAGCCCGGCCAGCCGCTCCGCGTGGCCCTTTGATTCGATGGCGAGATTGAGCGCGGTGGGACCGGCCACTCCGGCCGGCGCCTCGCGGTAGAGCTGGAGGTAGCTCTTGACCTCCCGCCCCTCCTCTTCGAGCAGAAAGGGCAGCAGAAACCGGGGTCCGATTCGGCGGCCCAGCCAGGCGGTGAATCGGGCCCGCCGGGACGGCGCGGGCTGCCCCACTTCGTGTCCTTGCTCCGCCAGGAGCCGGCGCCAGGCCGCCACATGGCGGTCCTCCACGCCGGCGAGCTGGTTGTAGATCTCGGCGCGGGCCGGATCCGGCTCCGCCCGGGCCAGCTCCCGGTAGAGAAACGCGGCATCCGCCTCGTCAGCGAGGTGGTGCAGCCAGGAGTGGGGGATCGGTTCCGCCATGACCCAAATCTAGCGTGGGAAGGGGGTTATCGAAGTTGGCCTCAATTGTTGCACTATGGAACGAAAGGCTTTCCCCAATCCCCAGCTCCCAATCCCGAACCCCCAACCTGCGACTTTCCCGGCGCACAGGGCATCTTTAAAACCGTGCTGACCAGGGTCCTCACAATGGATGCCTACGGGCTGGCGAACGCCGATGCCGTGCTGCCCGGTGTGAAGGCTGGAGACCCGGCTGCCCAGGAGGCGCTTTATCGCGCCTTTGAGGCGCCGGTCTACAACCTCGCGCGCCGGATCTGCCGGACCACCGAGGACGCCGAAGACGTGATGCAGGAGACGTTCTTCGAGGTCTTCCGCAGCATCGGCCGGTTCCGGGGCGAAGGCAGTCTGTGGGGCTGGGTCCGGACCATCGCGTCGAGCAAGGCGCTGATGCGGCTCCGCCGGAACAAGTACCGGGATACCGACGAGCTGCAGGACGACGTGACGCCGCTGCGCCGGGAGGATGCGGCGCTCCGGATGGACCTGGAGACGGCGCTGGAGCGGCTCTCGGAAACGTCCCGCGCGGTGGTCTGGTTGCACGACGTGGAGGGGTATACCCATGAAGAGATTGCGGG